>JBMYXW010000018.1:0-13148 GCA_049608825.1 Chitinophagales bacterium | reverse complement strand
AAGCCAATTGGAACAACAAAGGCATAATGCTGCAATGAGAGGTATATATAACATGGGAGGTGGATATGAAGAAGAAGGAGGTTATTTTGATGGTTGGTAGCAATTGAATCTTGTATTTAACTCATAAACAAAATTATTATAAGTAATAAATTAATATTATTAAAAAATAACAAACAATGAAACTTTTAAAATTAAAAACCCAATTTTTAACCCTAATAATATTCAGCGCAGTCATACTATTTTCTTCCTCCTGCAAAAAAGACGAAGTGGAAGACTGTACAAGCGATGCTTTAGGAACCTATGTCGGAACTGAATCATGTGTTGGGTCTAATAATAACATAACCATGGCAATAAGTACATCCTCACAAGAAGACCAAGTTGTTGTTTCAATAACTGGTACTTCCTTCACCTTCAATGGTGAACTCTCCTCCAATTGTGGAACTGTAAGCATACCGAGCCAAAATCTCGTTGGAGGAGGTGGAGTTACTGTTAGTGGATCATTTAACATAAATGGAAATAACATGAATGGAACTTTGAATATTTCAGGAAGTGTTTGCTCTTATAATTTAACAAAACAATAAAGGAGGTTAAAAAACTTATTTTGTTGTTATAAATTATTATGTCAATATTTCGTTCCTCCACTCTAAAAATCACCCTACTATGAAAACCCTAAAAATATACCCAACTTATTTTTTACTCATAAATCTGTTTATTTTTTCTGCCAATAGTAAAGCACAAACTGTCCATCCCGATTATTGGGATGGGCAAGTTTATGTCAAAGTCAAAAATGAATCCAATAAGGTATTTCCAAATTTTGACCGAAGCAAAACCACAAAGGCTGCTATTCAAAACTATCCTCACCTATCTAAGCAGTTGGAAAAATACGAAGTCGAAACTCTCAACCGTCCTTTTCAAGTTTTGAAAACACCTGTTTTTGATAGAACCTATCGAATCTACTTCAAGAATGTTCAAAACATTGATGCCTTCATTAAAGAAATAGAGCAATTAGAAGATATTGAATATGCAGAAAAAGTGCCAATTCACTCTACATCATCAATTCCCAATGATTCCAAAATTGGTAATCAATGGTTTTTAGAAGCAGTAGATGCGTATGGTGCTTGGGACTTAATTGAGCCTGGGCAAAAGATTACAGTAGCCGTTGTCGACCAAGAAGTAAAATGGGATCATGAAGATTTAATAGACAATTTGTGGATTAATCTTGCAGAGAATAATGGTATGCAAGGAATAGACGATGATGGCAATGGCTATATAGACGATATTATTGGCTGGGATGCCGCTAATAACGATAATAATCCTGCTCCACCTCCCAATGCTACAGATGATTATTTTAGACATGGAACACATGTTGCAGGAACAGTTGGAGCTACAACCAATAATGGGAGAGGAGTTGCCGCTATTTCCTATAATCATGCCAGTATTATGGCTTGCAAAGGAGGAAGAGATAGTGATGGTAAGCTTACAGGAATATGGGATGCTTTTGCTTATGCCTTGGTAAACAATCCAGATATTATTACTAATTCTTGGGGAGGAGGAGCATTTACTAACACTGGGAGAGCCATGCTTGATGAAGCCCATCAAAGAGGAATTTTGGTCTTATTTTCAGCGGGAAATGATGATACTGATTTTCAATATCCTGCTGCTTATGAAACAGTAATTGCTGTAGCAGCGAGTGGTTCTTTTGGTGACTCTCCTAGTGGTTGGGATGAAAAAGCTTCTTATTCCAATTATGGAATATGGGTGGACATCACTGCTCCAGGAACAGGTATAATGAGTTGTTCACCAGGCGACAGCAAATATATAAAACTTAATGGCACTTCAATGGCATGCCCCAATGTAGCGAGTCTATTAGCCCTAATGAAATCACAAGCCCCCAATCTAAGTAATCAACAATTGCTAAACTGTTTGTATTCCTCGGCAGACAACATTGATGCCCAAAACCCCAATTATATTGGCTTACTTGGCGCAGGGCGCATCAATGCCCGAAAAGCCATTCAATGTGTGAAAAATGAAGGTGGTGGAACAACCTGTTCTGTACCAATAGGTTTATCTGTAACCGATATTACAGAAGAAACAGCTCGATTGGAGTGGAACAATGTCAGTGGTGCAAGTGGCTACAATATCGAAATCAGAGTGAAGGGCAACAGCAGTTGGTATTCTTTTGAAAACAACCCTTTTCCCAACAATTTTCTCAATATTTCTGGCATGACTCCCAATACAAGCTATGAATACAGAGTTCAAGCCGTTTGTAGTGGTAGTACAAGCTCCTTTTCCAATGTATTCACTTTTACCTCACAATCTGGAGGAGGAGGCAACAATTCCTGTATTCAATACAAAGATGTTTACGATAATTTGATTGAAGGAGGAAATTGTGACAATGGTACAGTAGAAGCACCTTGGGAAGTCTGGGCAAACGAAGCTTATCCTGTTGCACAATGTATGCCTAACCAAAGTTATATTTTCAGTATTTGTGATGGCTATAGCTCCAATAACTGGGAAGCAGAACTTAGTGCAGTAGAAGTTTTGGACGGAGGAGAACTCGGAGTCATTTTTGGAAATATAGTAGGATGTGAACTAATTTTCACTGTTCCTTCCAGTTATAGCAGTCCTGTTGATATAGCATTGATAGTGGCAGACCACAATGATTGTGGTGGGGAAATTCTTGAAATAGACAACGGCATACCGAGTTTTGGTTGTCAAGAAAGCGCTGCAAATTGTTCTGTCCCAACAGGATTGAGCGTTATCAATATTCAGAGCAATGAAGCACTTTTGGTTTGGAATACAGTAACAAGCGCAAGTGTTTACAATGTCCAAGCTCGACCAAAAGGCACTGATGAATGGACAGAAGGATTGGGCATTGAAGACACAGATGCTCGATATTCGGGTTTGTCTCCTTGTAGAGATTACGAATTTAGAGTACAAACCGTTTGTAGTAGTGGAAATCAAAGCGAATACAGCAATATTGTTTCCTTCAAAACAGAAGGTTGTGCGCCTCCCTGCCCTGCTCCTACCAGCGTCAACCTCAGCAATATCACTGCCGAATCGGCAAGAGTTAGTTGGAGTGGAAATGGAAATGCAGATAGTTATTTGGTCAATTACAGAACTTCGGGTTCAAGTACTTGGCAGTATGCTGAAAGCACCCAAACAAATTTGACCTTGCAAAACCTGGTCAGTTGTCTCACCTATGAAGTACAGATTTTGGGAGTGTGTGATGGGGAAGAAAGTGATGCAAGCAGTATTGCTACTTTCGAAGCAACTTGTGTACCATGCACTTCTCCTTCAGATATTCAAACTGTTGCTGTCACGCCGACCAATGCCACTATTTTATGGGAACAACACCCCCTTGCTCTTTCCTATGAATTAAGAGCAAGAGATGTAGGAACAAATGATTGGGTAACAGGTGAATTTGATGAGATTGGAGTATTTTATTCTGGCTTAGAAGCTTGTGAAAATTATGAGGTACAACTAAAAAGTATTTGTGCAGATGGAGAAAGCAGTTTTGGTAGTTCTCATATTTTCACCACAGCAGGCTGCAATGGAACAGCTTACTGTACCTCACAAGGCGAAGTGGCAAGTTACGAGTGGATTGAGAGTCTAAGAATTAATAATTTCACCAATACAAGCGGCAATAACTATGGGTATGCAGAGTTCAAAAATACCAATTTATTTTTGGAAGGAGGAAAATCCTATCCTGTGACACTCACTCCTGGTTTTTCCGACGAACCTTTTGAAGAATATTGGAGAATATGGATAGACTTCAATAAAGATGGTGATTTCAACGATTCCAATGAAACTGTTTTTGACGGTGGAAATCCACAAACTTCTACCCTCAATGGCAATATGCTTATTCCCAACAATGCAGCAGAAGGAACGACCACCATGCGAGTAGCCATGAAATGGATAGAACCCAGCACAGATGCCAGTTTACCCGACCCTTGTTTGACCTTTGGTTATGGAGAAGTAGAGGATTATACAGTTCAAATTAGCAATATTGTGGGCATCGAAGACGAAACTTCAACGCCTATTCTTCTAACACTTGCTCCCAATCCCAACAATGGCAGCTTTCAGTTATCAGGAGAATTAGACAAGTTTCAATCTCTACAAATACGAGTATCAGATGTATTGGGGAGAGAGGTAATCAACCGAAATATTGAAGCCAAGCGCATCGAAGAAAGGATTGAACTTCCTAATGTGGTCAAAGGAATGTATTTTTTGAGTGTCGAAACAGAAAATACACAACAAACACAGCCCTTTATAGTGAAGTGATTGAAGTATTAATAAGCCCTCAAGTCTTGCGCTTTTTGGGCAAGGCTTGAATTTAATATTTTAGTAATGGTCAAAAAATAATTCCCCGATTTAGATTTTTGTAGTTTGACCTTCAATATTCTCAATAAAAATCAATATCCTTCAAAGAGGAAAAACAAAAGTCTTCACGTCAAATGCGGAGCTTATTTTTTAGGCGTTCCTTACCTTCTTTCTATCTAGCTTTGGTAATTATTTTTTCATATTGTAGTAGCTTGGACTTTAGTCCGAGTAGCTTGTCTATGAACGGAATAAATTCCGTCCTACTTTGATTGAATATGAATTTACAGCCTAACAATTCATTTCATTTTCCCAACTGCTCATAATACCATTCAATTCGTTGCTTGCAGACTTCTTGAAAATCAGGAACCTCTGTATCCCTATCATCCAACATTATACAAACCGAAGGATTTGGACGATACCAAATCGTATCCTGAATCAGCAAAGCCGTACAATCTTTGATATCAAATTGATTCGCTCGGTTGTAATCTTCACAATCAGACCTTGAAGTAAACAAAGTTTGGTCTTCGGGGGTAAACCATACTTTGCCTTTGCTATCGGTGATGGGGCGGCAAAATTCGGTTTTATAATCGTTGTCTCGTTTGTATTGTTCACAAAGTAGCTTTGATTCAAAGGCATTGGAGTGAACTTCTAACTGTTCATAGGGCGCACCACTGTACTCGTCATTCAAGTTGAAAATGGCGTGAGCAGTTTCGTGAACAACCGTTCCCATATTGTAGGGTTCGGCAGTGAAAAAGCTGTGGGTGACGATGTTGGTTCGTTCTGCAATAAAAGCTCCATCGGTGATGTCTTCTTGGTGCAAAAGTGCATAAGCATCAATTCCCTGCAATGGATTGGTTGTTACAATGGAAGGCATTGGTATGTCGGTGTTGATAATCAAATCCGCACTGGCTTCGTAGTGGGTGTAGTAGAATATCCACTTTTCTTTGTGTGCTTCAATCATATTATTGGCATGATAACCATTGAAAATCAAGTGTTCTACATCCCCCAAATATTTTCGCCAATCTTGGTGATAATCTGCATCTATCAAAAAACAGATATTGATTCGATTTCGTACCGCAATGGTATCTGTTGTGGAATACAATAGAATTTTATCCTCTTCCCAAGGGGAATCTCCCGCATCAAACAAGGCTTGTTTTTCGCTTGTATGCCCCTGTGCATTGGTGACTTTGAATTGGTAAAAAACATTGGTGTGGGCAGGAAAACCTTTGGTAGAAAAATTCAATTCAATGGTATCTTTTTCGGGAGAAAAAAGCCAAGTTTTGACGATTCCCCATTGACCATTTTCTCGCCGCCTTTTACTGGGTAAATCTGCTTCGTTTTTATACAATTCAAATTCATACACGCCCAAAGTCACCTTTTCGATGCCCTTATCATCATACGCTTTGACGCTATACGTCACAGGTGCATGATTGTCGGGATGCAAGGGGCTGTATTGCCAATAGTCAATCGTTGGGGAGAGGCTTTCTTTGATGGTAGGAAGTTTTGTAGAATTACCTGTTGTTGGATTTGAAGTGCTGTCCGTTCCTTCCGAAACCCGTTTTGGGTTTTTACAACTTATACAAAAACAGATAATTAAGAAAATAACAAGGAGATGTAAAAAAGAGTGCTTCGTCACAATGCTTTATTTTATGAGTAGTCTGTTGGGGCGGGTAATCTTTGTTTCTGATTTACAAACTACTGAAAAAAGACAATTGTTTCAATCTTTTGAATTTTTACTTGTCACCAAACTAATGCAGTCGATAACTCAATATCGTAATATCATCCGTATAAGTCTGATCTCCTTTGAAGGTTTTGATTTTCTGCAACAACTCCATATTGAAGTCGTCCATTGGAAGCGTATTGTTGGCTTGGACAAAAGTAGTGAGGCGTTCCATTTCAAAAAACTCGCCGACTTCGTTTTCCAAATCCGTCAAGCCATCCGTATAGGTAATGATCACCGTATCAGGCGAAATATCCAATGCTGTCATCTGTACAGAGGGCAACTTATCAAAAGCTCCTAAAATTGTGCAACCATGTTCTAATAGCTTGTATGAACCATTGTTGGACAATATTGGCGGATTGTGTCCTGCATTGATATAGCGGAGTTTGTGTTCTTTGAGGTTGTGACGAGCGATGAAGAAAGTGATAAATTTGTCGCCATTGGTGATTTCGAGGATTCGTTGATTGAGTTTTTCGACCAACTGTGGTAAGCTGTTGTTTTCCATTGCCAAAGCCCGCAACATGGCCTGAAAATTTGCCATCATCAATGCGGCTGCAATTCCTTTTCCAGAAATATCTGCCATACACACCAAGAGGTCATTACCCTCTTGGTCAAGTTGGATAACATCATAATAATCACCACTGATGTTGTGATGTGGCATATAAACTGCCGACATTTCGATGGACGCACTATTGGGTAAGCTACTTGGAATGAGCATATTTTGGACACGCTCGGCTACCTCCAATTCTTTTTTGAGGCTCTCTTGTTCCAGTTCTTTTTTGAACAGCCTTTTGTTTTCAATCGCAACAACAATAATGTTGGTAATCGTCTGAACGAATTTAATCATGTCGTTAATAGACGACTTGCTCATGTCTGTTTTGAGGTGCATGTCGCCCAACAAAATAAACGCCAAAGGTTCATGTTTGTGAAAAACAGGTATGATGAGGTCGAACTGCTCTAAAACTTTCATTTTCAATTTTCTCACTCCATGTATGAAAGTAGAGGTTTTGAATTCGAGCAAGTGTTTTTCGACATTCAATTGATTCACATCATCATCCACGCCATATTTACACACACATTTCCATTGATAGTTTTTGTGAAAAACCATCACTTTATTGACTCCTTCGGTTCGCATCATAAATTCATAAATGCGAAAGAGTTCTTTTGCACTCACATTTCGATTGATGGCATTGGTGATTTCCAAGACCGAATTAATTCGCATCTCTCTCATTTGCAGTTTTTTCTGCAACTTATTGAGGGTTGATTTATATTTGCTAATATTTATTTCGCTATCCATTTACAAATTTTGGGGCTTATTGAGCGATAAATTGAGCTTAGTTGATTTGATTGACTTTCAAATATTTAGACTTTGAAGGCAAGATGTAGGAAGTAAGAGGTGAGACATAAATATTTGATAATAAGAAAATTTATTCGATAAACACTCAATCATAAATCATTTATTATCAATTAATTAAAATCTTGTTTCTTCTTTCTTGCTTCCTTCCTCAAAAGTTTAATGTGCTTGCAGTGTGTGAATATAGTGAAAACTTTTGTGGATATAGCATGTTCAAGGAAATAGCTTCGTGTAGTAGAAAAAGGACTGTCGGATATTATACTTTTTGAAGGTGCAAAAATAGGCAAAAGAATTATTAATGTCACAGTATTGTAAAAATAAATTTTTATTTCTATACCTGCGTTTTCACATCCAAAGCATCCCTCAAGCCATTTCCTAGTAAATTGAAGGCCAAAACCATAACCGAAATAGCCATTCCTGGGAAAAGTGCCAAGTAAGCTTTGTCTGTGCCGATGTAATTTCTATATTCATTCAGCATTGTTCCCCAAGAAGGCGTAGGTGGCTGAACGCCAATTCCTAAGAAACTCAAACCTGCTTCAATGATAATTGCAGAAGCAAAATTGGCGGCTGTCACAACAACCAGAGGACCTACAATATTGGGCAATATATGTCGGGCAATGATGCGTACATTTCCGAATCCCAAACTTTTGGCAGCTTCCACATATTCTTGCTCTCGAAGGCTCAAAATTTGCCCTCTGACAATCCGAGCCACTTCTACCCACATCGTCAGTCCAACGGCTAAGTATATTTGCCAAAAATCTCGTCCCAAAGTCAAAACTAAGGCAAAGACTAAGAGTAACAGTGGAATAGACCAAAAAACATTGATGAGCCACATCACAAAATCATCCACGACTCCTCCAAAATATCCGCCGATTGCGCCAATTGTAATCCCGATAATCAAAGAAATCAACACCGCCATCAATCCAATAGACAAGGATATTCGCACGCCCAATATCAAACGACTCAAAGTATCTCGTCCAAATTTGTCCGTTCCCAATAAGTAACGTTTGGTTTCGAGGTGATTTTCTTCAATACTCTTTTGCAGTGTTTGAATTCCAGTTCGGTGTTCCTTTCCCTCCAAATCCAAATACACAATTTCTTGCCCTTCAGTGCGAATGCTGTTTTCGTCTGCTGCAATGGGAAAAATCACTTCTGCTAAATTGAAGGTATCTGTTTCAGTAGTCGTAACTCCGCCCGTATAGCGTTGTACAATTACATTACTGCTGTCAAATCGGTATTCTGTTATTGGAACAAGTTTGTGCAGATTTTCTCGTCCTTCCATCAACAAAGTCAAAAAACCTGTCGAGCGTTCTGCTCGATTTTTGCGAACCTTCAACATTTCGATGGTAAAACCAGGTGGCTCAGTGGCGATTTCCAATACTTGGTCGTTGGCAGAAGGAGTAGAATCGGGAGTCAACAAATAGCCAAAAAGAGCTACCAATACTGCCAATACTATCACGATAAAACCGCCCACAGCAGGCTTGTTTTTCATCAAACGCTTCAATGCCTTCTGATTGGGTGATAAGAACTCTCTTTTCTGTTGTGTTGTTTCGTCCATTTACTATTTCTAACTTCAATCCAAAATCAAGGAATACGATTGAGGGTCTAATTTCTGTTTTGAACTTGTTTTTCTAAAATCTAATCCGTTCGCTTACAAAATATTGTTTGAATTTGTACTTGAACTTTGAGTTTGTGTTTCATCTGACTTTTCGTCCTTTCCATTCAAACTTGCCAAATTGACTCCATGCACCAATTATGATAATGTATAAAATGTGCATCAATTGAGCAGGTAAAAATAGGGATAATAATTCATTTCGATTGAAAAAACGACAGGCAGTTCGCAAATAGACAAAATCGAAGATGGATTTGAAGATGAATTGTCCTGCAAATAACTTCAATAAGACAAGGTTTCCCAAAATACCTCCAATCAAATTGACGACCATACTGACATTGAAGAGATAAACGGCTGCTAAAAAGAAGGTAATGCGTTTGTCCTTGTATTGTGCTGATTTTGAAGCCCATCGAAGGCGCTGCTGTGCAAAATTTGACCAATCGGGCTGTGGATAAGTATAAACTGTTGCTTCCAAACTTTTGAGGAATCGAATTTGATTTGGAAATTTTTTGGAAATTTTGGTCATCAATAACATATCATCGCCAGATGCAATGTGGTCAATTCCTTCAAACCCATTCACTGCTTCAAAAGCAACTCTCGTGTAAGCCATATTTGCGCCATTGCTCATATCTGCCATCTTCAAATTGACCGAAGCACCTGTGGAAACCATCATACCCATAAAATCCAAAGATTGAAACCGCTGTGCAAAATTTTGTTCGTCTTTGTAACAAACAGGAGCGGCAATGAGTTGAGGGTGGTGTTCTTCATAAAAACCTACAATCGTTTGAAGCCAAAGCGGATTCATGACACAATCGGCATCTGTGGTAATGATTAGTTCGTATTGACTTTGAGCAATTGCCAACTCCAAAGCCTTTTTTTTGAAGGAGTTAAGGTTTTTGCGTTCTTCTTCTGTCACCAAATCCTTCAATTGCAGCAATTGAAGATTGCTTACTCGCTCGACCAAGTACTCTACTAAATCTGTTGTTTTATCGGTCGAAAAATCATCTATTACGATTATTTCCAACAATTCAGCAGGATATTGCTGCTCCAATATTGCCCGCAAACAGTCTATAATGTGCGCTTCTTCATTTCGAGCAGGAATCAAAATAGACACGCTTGTATTGAAGTTTTTTCTGCCCTGTTTGGGAATCCAATCAGGCATTGTCACCCACCCAAAAACATATATGCCAATGAGCAACAAATAGAATGAGGTGAGTAGTAAGCAAACAATAATGAAAAAGGTCATAGGATTTTGCAGTATAATGTACGATTGTTGGGAGGCAAAAGTACAATTTGAAGGGGTTTTATGGTGAAAAATATTTGAATATTCTGGCTTTAAAATCAAGAACCAAGTTAGCTTTTTCCTGCAAAAAACACAGTTTCATATTCAAATTAAATTCTTGTCCTTCAAAATTTACCCTTTATCACCATCACTTAAAGACAAAATTGCATCATACAAATCTTCTGGATTGCTTGTATCGACATACAATTGCTTCAAAGTTTGACTTGCGATGAGATAGGCTTTCTGAATACCAACTTGACACAAAAAATCGACATCGTGTGAAATCACTATAATCGAACCCGAATAAGATTGTAAGGCATGGGTGATGATTTCGATGGTTTGCACATCCAGGTTATTTGTTGGTTCGTCCAAAACCAACAAATCCACTTCAGCAGCCGTAGCCATCGCAAAGGTCAGCCGAGCCAATTCCCCCCCACTCAGGCAACTCGCCAATTTGTCCACGCTGTCACCCCGAAACAGGAAACGCCCCAATTGTTGTCGAATCCCATTGAAGTTCAATAGTGGATTTGCTGTTTCCATATTCTCCAAAAGCGTCTTTTGTGGATTCACCAAATCGTATTTTTGGTCAATAAAAGCTATCTTCAATTCATTGGCAAATTGCAAATTCCCTGTGAGTTGAACAGGATTTTGTTTTCTTTCGTGTTGAAGGTTTCGTATCAGCGAAGTCTTACCACTTCCATTCTTACCACTCAACAAAATACGTTCGCCAAAATACAATTGGAGTTCGATGTTTGACACCAAGTTTTCGCCATTGGGCAAAGTCAGTGCTGCATTCTTGAAGTCGAAAAGGAGGCGTTTTTTGTGGTTTTCGGAGGTTTTGGGCTTCCAAAAAACGGTCAATTCGGAGCGAGATTTGTGGGCATCCATTTTTTGTTGGGCTTTTTGAAGCTGCTGCTGATTTAAGTCTTTGTTTTTAGTGGAAGTTTTTTGGATTTTGTTTTTGAAGTAAGATTTAGACTTTCTATCCTCCAATTTTTTTTCATAGAAAGTACGCCGAGAACGAGCTACCCGTTTTTGTTCCCTTTCTATATTGCCAACGACTTTTCGTACCTCCTTTCTGGCACTTTCATATTGCCGTTGTCGGGCATCTACCAAATCCGCTTTTTGTTGGCGATACGCCGAATAGTTTCCATCAAAGACTTGCAACCTGCCATCCTCCAATTCCCAAATCGTTTCAACGGTTTGATTCAAGAAGTGAGTATTGTGCGAAACAATGAGGTAAGTGCCTTTGTATTCTTCCAACAAAAACTGCTGTAATTGAGCTAAAGTATTCAAGTCGAGGTGATTGGTGGGTTCATCCAAGAGCATCAAATCGGGTTGCTGCAATACACCCAAGACCAAATGCACCTTCATCAATTCGCCCCCACTCAAGCCTTTGAGCGGCAAATCTTCGGCTAAAAAAGTATTGAAGCGGCTTTCCAATAGCACAAAAACATCCCACCAGTTTTCGAGGTGTTCTGCCAAATATTCAAATAAGGGAGTCTCTTTTTGATAGTTTTCCAAATCAATTTGTGGCAAATAATAGCCTTTTTTCAAATGACTGACCTGCCCTTTTTGGGGCTTCAATTGTTGGTCAATCATTTTGAGCAAGGTGCTTTTTCCTGTGCCATTTGCACCTACAAGTCCGATTTTGTTGCCTGTACTAATCGAAAATTGAAGGTTGTTAAAAAGAATTCTATCAGAGGGTAATATATAATAAACTTGGTGTCCATGCACCAGAGAGAGATTTTCTAAGGACATAAATTGGTAATAGAAAGAAGTCAGACAAGAGAAGTAGGAAGTCAAACTTCAATGAAATAATTGAAAAAGAAGAAAAAAGGAAGGAAGATGAATTAGGAAATTCTCATTGAAGTGTGTTTAAACAGCAGTTTAACGATTTTTGTAGAATTGAAATATTGTTTTGCGTTGATTGCTGTTTTTATATTAAGGATATTGTGTAAACTAACAAGAAGGGAAAAAAGTTCCGAGAGAGAAAGATTTAAAAATATCTATAAAAACGCTATGTTTAATCGTGTTTTGCACCATAACAAAAAATCAAAACTAAGCACAAACTAATCTTAGTATTTTCAAGTTAACTACCTATATTAGGAATAAGCCCCCAGTTTTGTAAAAGAATTATAGGGTATGAATTTCTGTGTTAATATTTGATAATGAGTTGATTATCGAAAGGCAGAGATGCCTCTTACTCCAATATTAGATTAATAACTACATCAAAATAAGGCAAGTATGGTAAAATTAATCTAAAAACTGTAATTGCAGACCTTCATTTTCTCCCGTAAATTTGCATCAACAACACATTGAGTTTTATGATTGGGAACAATCAAATAAACTCTAAATAGAGTAAGCTGAAAATCTATAAGAGTAAGCATTGAATCAAAAAACAGTTTAACAATGAAAGCAATTAGTTTCATCATTTTTATGACACTGACATCTATGGTATTTGGTCAAACAGCAGATACTCCTATGCCCACTTACGAATACCAAATTGTCACCAGTATTGAGTCCATTATCCCCAGTGGTTTGGGACGTTCTCGTTTAATTGCCGAAACAGGTAGTCGTGACTACAAAGACTTTACAAACGAACGAACGGAAGAAGATGGAGGAAGAAACAAATCAAAGAGATCTGATATTCGGGTGAAAGACTTTGAAGAAACCAAAATGCTGAACTTTTTCAATGTTGGCGGTATTAGGTTTCAAAACATTGCTTCCAATGATGCCATTGTGTCTTCAAAAATAAACGATTTGTCTGCAAGTGGCTGGGAGTTGGCTTTTGTTACTTCTGGCGTAGAGTCTAGTGCTGGAGCAGATGATGGACAAGGAATTTTTGTTACCCGTT
>JBMYXW010000017.1:0-13180 GCA_049608825.1 Chitinophagales bacterium | reverse complement strand
AATTATATAAGGAAAATTATGGGATACAACCAGAAGGAGATATAAAAAAAGCGAATATTTATAAAATTCCCAGACATGATATTTTATGTGGTGGATTTCCCTGTCAACCATTTTCAAAAGCTGGAAAAAAACTTGGTAGAAAAGATAATACAATCGGAAATTTATTTGACGATATAATAAAAATTCTTGCTTATCACAAGCCCGAATTCTTTATATTAGAAAATGTACCTTTTATCGCAAGTCAAGATAATGAAAGCATGTGGACACATATGCAAAATGAATTTAAGCGAATAAAGTATCATATCTCACATATGAATTACTCTCCTCATGAATTTGGAATCCCACAAAATAGAGAAAGAATTTATATTGTTGGATGTCGTTCTGGACTTGACCATTTTGAATGGATTGAACCCAAAAATGAAAAAACAGATATAAAATCAATACTTGATAAAAATCCCAAAGACGCTAAAAAAATTGGTCAACCTGAATTGAAAGCATTGGAATTATGGCAAGAATTTATTTCACAAATTCCACAAGAAATACAGATTCCAAGATTTCCAATTTGGGGCATGGAATTCGGGGCAAACTACCCCTTTGATGAAAAATATCCTGCTATAATGACTTCACAAGAACTTGGAAAGTATAGAGGAAATTTCGGAGTTAAATTAGAAGGAATGACAAAGGAAGAACAACTAAACCACCTTCCGAGTTATGCCCGAGTTGATAAACCATTTCCACATTGGAAAAAAAGATATATCCGAGAAAATCGGAAATTCTACCTATCTAATAAAAAGCATTTATGGAGAGTAGCAAGAAAAATCGGAAAACTACCTTCGCAAAGTTGGCAAAAATTAGAATGGAATGTAGGTGATGATAAAAGAATAATTGAGAATTATATTATTCAATTTCGAGCTTCAGGTATCAGATTAAAGAAAACAGAAACTTCTCCTTCATTGGTTTGTACAAGTACACAAATACCTATGATTCCATGGGAAAAAAGATATTTAACCAAAACAGAAGGTGCAAGATTGCAATCAATGGAAGGGATACAACTTCCAGAACACTACACAACTTGCTTCAAGGCATTGGGAAATGCCGTGAATGTTGAAATAATTCGGCAAATAGCAAGTAGGTTAATAACCAAAAATGTATCTGGTATAGTTGAATTAAAACCTATTAGAAACAAAAAACTGAAATCAAGAAAATCTGCTGAAAATGGCTGAAATTAATTCCGTGAACATTCGACCAGGTGTTAGCATTCTTTCTGTTCTTAAACACCTAAATTATAAGCCGTATTTTGCCCTTGCAGAATTCGTTGATAATTCTATTGATAGCTACCAAAAGAACAAAGCTGAAATAATTAATATCGAAGGGAGTGATTTTAAGCTAAAAGTTCAAATAGAAATAAATCAAACTGATAACAAAATTACTGTCAGAGATAACGCTGCGGGGATAAAAATCCAAGATTTCAACAGGGCATTCAGAGCCGCCGAAATTCCTCCTGACACATCAGGTTTATCAGAATTTGGTATGGGAATGAAGTCTGCGGCTTGCTGGTTTTCTGGTAAGTGGCAAGTAACTTCTAAAGCATTAGGAGAAGATTTTGAACGAACAATATCATTTGATATTGAAAGAATTGTTGAGGATAAAATAGAAGAATTAGAGGTAAAAAAAAGAAAGGTAAATCCTAACTTTCATTACACAGTAATTGAACTATTTGACATTCATCAACGAATGCCACGTAAAAGAACAATCAGCAAAATCAAATCACATCTTTCAAGTATATACAGGGACTTTTTTAGAAAAGGTTTTTTTGAATTATACTTTAGAGGAGAAAATTTAACTTTTACAGACCCTACAATATTAACTGCACCGTTTCATAAATCGCCAAACAATCCAATTGGCGAGGATATTTATTGGAGTTTGCCAATTGATTTCCCTGTTGAAGAAGGTTTATCAGTAAAAGGATTTGTTGCAATTAGACAAAAAGGGTCTACGTCCGAAGCTGGTTTAGCTCTTTTTCGGAGAGGAAGAGTAATATTAGGAAGTGCAGATGAATCATATAGACCGATTGAAATTTTCGGAAACCCAAATAGCTACAAATACCAAAGGATTTTTGGCGAGTTACATCTTGAAGGCTTCCAAGTTAGTCACACTAAGGACGGATTTCAAGGAGATGAAAACATGCAAACCTTTATCGAGTTATTGAGAGATGAATTAGATACCTCAATTTTTCCATTATTAAAGCAAGCAGAAAATTATAGAGTTCGCCCTTCGGCAAAACAAATCAAGAAAACTGCTGAAAATGTTCTTAATTCTACGGTAAATTCTATTGGACAAAATATGCCTGAAACGTTAGAGCAAATTAGCGGTCAAGGAGTTGAGGAAGATAGTTTTGGAAATTTATCAAAAATTGAAGAAACAAGTTTTAGAGAGATTGAAGTAGAATTCTATAACTATAAATGGCGAATAAGTTTTGAATTATCTTATGACCCTTCGGTTATAGATTGGATAGAAGTCGGTGATAGTTTTATTAATAATCCGAGTACTGACGAAAACGTAAGAAATATTGGAATAAGGCTGTCTCTCATTCATCCTTTTATGGTTACTTACGCAGGAACCAATAAACTTGTGATTGAACCTTTACTTAGATTAGCTGCGGCAATAGGGTTAGCTGAGATAACCGCAAAAGAAAGTGGAGTAAGAAATACAAGAACAATAAGAAGAAATATTAACTACTTGCTCAAAGAAGCATTAATCAAAAATAACTCAAATGGCTGAACAAGAACTACAAAATTGGACTCCAAGAAAAGGAGAAGAAACTACCGAGTTGTTAGAAAACTTAGGTTTAGATGAAATTTCTACAGAAAGGTTATTGAATGAATCTAAAGAAATCCTATCATTATGTGGCAACCCAGAAACGTCAGAAAATGATGATGCAGGATTAGTTTTTGGATATGTTCAGAGCGGAAAGACAATGAGCTTCACTACTGTAACCGCTCTGGCAAGAGACAATGATTATCAAATTATTATTGTAATTGCTGGTATTTCTACCCCCCTTGTTAATCAATCTACAAATAGATTGATGAAAGATTTAAGAATAGATTTGAGATATGATAGGAAATGGATAGGAGTTCTAAAAAATCCTACGGGGGCTTCTGCAAGAGAGACAATAGGAACTGTATTGAGAGAATGGAGAAATCCAACATTTCCACAAGATGAAAGAAGGTCTATACTAATTACAGTAATGAAAAATACAAGGCATCTTCAAAACTTAGTAGAAATTTTTGAACGTCTTGATTTAAGAAATGTTCCTACGTTAATTATTGACGATGAAGGAGACCAAGCAAGTCTTAATACAAGAGCAAGAAGAAATGCTTTGGATGATATAACAGACGATATTTTTGACCCTCAAATACATTTAAGTACAATTCATCGTCGATTAGATACACTTAGGTCTTTACTTCCTCACCACACATTTCTTCAATATACTGCAACACCTCAAGCTACATTATTTATCAACATATTGAATAGACTTTCACCAAATTTTGTACAGATACTAACACCGGGAGACGCTTATGTGGGAGGAATGACCTTTTTTGTTCAACATCGAAATTTAGTAAGAACAATTCCACGAAACGAAATACCTACAAGTAGAAATCCCCTTGATGAACCACCTGAAAGTTTAATTTATGCCCTTAAATTATTCTTTTTAGGAGTTGCAATAGGGAAATATCGAAAGGTTTCACGTAATCGTTCCATGATGATACATCCCTCTCGCTTGCAGTTTGACCAAGGGTTTTATTTCGTTTGGATTCAGAGTATTAAAGAACGTTTTGTCTTAACCCTCCAACAGGAAGATGATGATTCTGATAAACAAGATTTGGTTGCAGAATTTCGGGTAGTATATCAAGATTTAATACAAACGGAAAGTGACTTACCAAGATTTGAAGACTTGATAGGTAGAATTGCTCAAACTGACAGATTAGAGCATTCAATTAATTCAACAAAACTTGAGTTGGTTAATAGTGCAAGGGGAAAGACTCCTACTATTAATTGGAGAGATAACTATTCATTCATATTGGTAGGTGGACAATCAATGGATAGAGGGTTTACAGTTGAAGGTTTAACGGTTACATATATGCCAAGAAATATCGGAGTTGGAAACGTTGATACTATTCAGCAAAGAGCAAGATTTTTTGGTTACAAAAGGGGGTATTTAGGTCTTTGTAGAATCTACCTTGACCAATCGACTATTGATGCTTACACACATTACGTTGAACATGAAGAAGAACTAAGAAGTAGTTTAATGCGTGACCGATTAGCAAATAAGCACCTAAATGATTGGGAAAGGCAAGCTATATTAAGTCGTGCATATAGGTTAGCGAGGAGGAATGTATTTGACACTACTTTTAGTCGCTATGATTTTGGTAATCATTGGTTCAGAATTTCAGCTCCACACGACCAAGCAAATATCATTATTAATAATAGGCAGGTTTTTGAAGAATTTATAGATAATAAGAGGGATTTACTTCAAGAAGACGCAGGACATGAAAGAAGAACCGAAGAACAAAAACATTACGTTTTAAATACTTCACTTGATGATGTTTTCAATAACCTGCTTCATAAATTGAGATTTACAAGGGAAGATGATAGTGAAGGATTTACTACTTTACAAAGTCTAATTCATATATATTTAGAACAGAATCCAACTTCAACCGCAGTTATTTACGTAATGAAAAAAGGAGAAACAAGAGATAGACGATTAACGAGTAGAGATGAAATTCAACAACTATTTCAAGGTAAGAATCCAAGAACTGGACAAGTGATTTATCCTGGTGATGTTTTTATCAGAGATGAAGAAAGAATAACTGTTCAAATTCATAAATTAAATTTAGTAAATAGAGATACAGGAGAAGTATTTGAAGACATTTATACGATTGCAGTATGGACACCCGAAGAAGTTGGAAAAGAAGTAATTCAAATAGGAGACCCAATCCAGCCTAATTAAAAAGGAAGAAAAACTGGACTGAATCGAGTAGGTAGCCCGTAAGCAGTTTGCCTACGGGAGTACCTCTCACACCACCGAGCGTACGGGTCTCGTACTCGGCGGTTCGTTATTGATGCCTAATGCGGTGATAGTAGCTCACCAAACTTTCGTAACCCCTTTTCTCCAACCGTTTGAGGGTGATAGTCGTTCCAAGAATTGGGCTTTGGGCAATGCGCCAACCTCCCATTCTCGAACGACTCCAAGCATACGCCATTTCGGGTTCTACTCCCAATCGTATCAAGTTCTTACGCTTGCGGTCGGGTTTCTTCCAGTCGTGCCATATACAGTATCTCAAACGGTTTCGCAGCCATTCATCCATCTTTTTCAGCTTGCTGTGGATAGATGCTTCTTTGAAGTAATTCAGCCAGCCTCGCATCAACTGTTTGATACGTGTTATCCGTTCATCAAAACTCATGGGTAGGGTCTTTTGGGTCAGACGTTTTAGCTTTTGCTTAAAGGTCTGCCAAGCCGACTTCTTTACCACAAATTGATATTTGCCTTTCTCGCCTTTGCGGTAAGTCGGAACAAAACCATGTCCCAATACTTTAAAGGTGGTCGGGCGACGGATGCCACTTTTCTCTCGGTTGATGGGTAACTTTAATTTATTTTGGAGAAACAAATAGATGCTATCCGTCACTCTGCGAGCGGCTTTCTTACTTTTGAGATAGATACTGAAATCATCGGCATATCGGATGTAACAGTGTCCTCTTGTCTCCAATAGTTTGTCCAGCTCATTGAGTAGGATATTGGCGAGCAAGGGGCTTAAAGGTGAGCCTTGTGGTACACCTTTTCTACGTTTTTCCAGTTTGCCTTTGAGCAGTATCGGGCTGCGTAGGAATGTCCGTATCAACTTTAGGGTCAATGGACATTTTACCTTTTCATAAATCAAGTCCATCAAAATGTCGTGTCGCACTTCATCGAAAAAGCCTTTCAAATCTATGTCCACAATGTCTTGATAGCCTTCGTTGATGTATTCAAGGCTTTGTTGCAGCGCATCGTGTGCGCTACGGTGGGGGCGGAATCCATAACTGTGTGGTTGGAATTCTCTCTCAAATATTGGACTAAGCATTTGATACAATGCTTGCTGTATCACTCTGTCTGTAACAGTGGGTATTCCCAATAATCGGGTTTTGCCATTGCTTTTCGGAATGAATACGCCCAAGATTGGAGAGGCTTGATACTTTCCTTCTCTTATCTGCGAGGTATAGGTGTTGCCGTGTTGTTGTAGATGTCTTTTAAGGTCTTCGACCTTCATTCTATCTACGCCTGCTGCACCCTTATTGCGATACACTTTCAGATAAGCTCGGTTTAGATTCGCCTTACTTACGATAAATTCAATCATACTACTAATTTTGATTCGGTTGTCTCGCTTGGTCAAGGGCTATGCAGCGATTGGAAAACTATCCGTAACATTACTACACTCCTTTGTCCATTGAAGACCAATAACGTTCTGTCCTTCATCAGACTATCAAGTGCCTGACTACTATGACCTCTGCTGACTTCTGTAACTACCACCTTACTTGTCACCAAGTAGTATTTTCTCTTCGGCTGATGCCTTGCCTCCGTCTCCATAGTTACAGACCTCCCTCGGTAAGGTAAATATCCTTCGGTCAATCCCTGCTGAATCTACTGCATAAGTGCTTCATCAATGATTTGATGTTTTGGGCGTTAATATGCGTGGCTATCTTACCCGACCTATACAGCCTCGTATTCAGTTTCTGTTCGTCAGTACCGACCTTTGTGAAGTGGTTCAAAAAAACAGGACAAATTAGTAGAAATAATGTAAAAAAAACGTTGCACAATAGTTTATATAGTTCATTTGCTCCCTTCAGGAAGCAAACGCACCATACAAGAGCCGTTGTGGGCAAGCAGAAAAAAAAAGAACAATTACTCAAAACATAAATAATTGAAATCCACATCTTAAATTCAAACGTCGCTACCAACACTATTTTGAAGAATGGGCAAAAGGCAAATTTCCTACCTTTGAGGAGGGCAAAGCTCGAATTGAAGCCATGGAAGTTAAGGCTGCAAAGATTCAGAAGACAACTATTTCTTTTTTGGTTAGCCCAAAGCCTACAAAAATCATTTTGCTACTTACTACCAATCTCAAAGACACGATACATTTGAGGTTGAATCAAGAAGTTCGTCAGATTGAAGAAAGCATGAAATGGGCAGAGCATTGAGTTGATTTTGAGATTGTCTCGAAATGGGCAGTACAAATAAAAATAAGCATGAAACACATCAAAAACCTACTCTTCATTTTTCTCGTCACCCTCATTCTATCGGCTTGCAGCAAATCCAAACTGCAACACGCCCAAGAATCGCTTGTAGGCAATTGGACAGTCACCAAAAGCTATCTACCAACTCCTGCCAATGGTGAAACCCAACAGCAAACGGGCAAATTGGGAACTTTTCGATTTGGGGAAAAAGAGGTGACCTATTCTTTTGAGAACAATGGCAAGACCTACAAAGGAACTTCTCCGTGGCAATTGACCATGAAAAAAGTACATTCGGGTTTTATCAATGTGCCTGAATACACGCTGCAATTGAAGGACAATCTTCAATTTATTGCCACTTTTGGAGACCAAACGAGTGATGCTACGGTGCGGGCTACAAAGGCGGAATTAAGTAAGAAAGACAATTCTGGAGAGATTCCAAAGATACAATTGTGGTTGGAGAAGGATTGAAGAGTCTTAAAATTTCACTTCAGTAAAGCAGAACGGAATTTATTTCGTTTATAGACAAGCTACTCGGATTAAAGTCCAAATTGCCAAAGCTAATTGCTTAATTAGCAAAGTTTGAGTTGAATCTTCCCTAAAACAAAGAAGCGCAGGAATTTATTGAAAAATAATCCTACGCTCTTTAAACCACGAAATTACCACCTAAAAACCTAAAGGTAGCATACTATACACCAGTATCTTTAAGTCAAAATATATAAATATTCTCAATGCACATTAACGTTAATGTGGTCAGTGCGCTATTAAGATAGACTATTCAATTTGAATGAATTAGAAGCAGTTTATTGCGCTGCTCACTGTTTAATAATACGGCAATATTGAGGCTTGGTTACAGTTGATGTGATTTTTTTGTGACAAAACTTCAAAAAAAATTAAAAGTGTGTTTTTTTGTCTTTTTTGAAGCCTACAAACTGGATATTGAAGTAGGGAGTAAATAGCAAATAGTCAGTTGTTTAGTTCTTGAGGTAGGAGATATTTTGATTTCATAATTGAATTTGAAAAAAATCTTAAAAAATATCGGAGAGAATGTCTTTTTTCTTTTTTGTGATGTGGAGTGTAGTTTTTTTTAACAGTATTTCGATATGAAATTGTTGGAGAAGCTCGACATATTTTTTCTATATTTGGCGTTTTGAAGAAAAATGAATGAGCTTTCTATGCGATTTACTTATAAATATTTGTTGAGTATAGTTTTTTTGTTGGGTATTTTTGCTTGCACCCAACCAAATTCATCTAATGAAACTGAAAATAATGTATCAAACGATGGATTGGAGTATGTCACTTTATCATCGGGCAAAAAAGTTCTCAAAGCGGAGAACGGTGTAACCGTGGTGAATCAGACAGGTTGGACGAATGACCAAATGAGTTTTCAACAAGATTACTGTGAGCAGAGTGTGGCAAGTGTGGCAGAGGTCATTCACCCTACCAAATTTTGCAGTTGTTTTTTAAGTAAGATTCAGTATTATTACAATCCTATTTATATCAAGGAAGCCTATGCAGATCAACAAGCTTGGAATCAGATGTGTTATGAGGAAGCTTTGGTGGAATAATTAGTAATGGATAATTTAGAATTAAAAATGGATAATGGGAAATAGGTATTTTGTTTTTTTTACTGAAAAAAATACTTATCAACTCAAATACATAAATACAAATTAAAACACAAACAAATACAATATGAGTGACTTACTATTAGAAGTAAAAAATTTGAAGACCTACTTTCATGTAGAGGCTGGAACAGTAAAAGCGGTGGACGATGTGAGTTTTAACTTGCATAAAGGTGAAACACTGGGAGTTGTGGGGGAATCTGGTTCGGGAAAGTCGGTGAGTTGCTTGTCTATTATGCGTTTGATTCCGAATCCTCCAGGTAATTTTGAAGGAGGAGAAATCATCTATCACGATGAAGAAAAAGGCCCTGTCGACCTTTTGAAGATTCCAATTGAAGAAATGCGGAAATATCGTGGAAATGATATTTCAATGATTTTTCAAGAACCAATGACCTCTTTGAACCCCGTTTTTACTTGTGGTTTTCAAGTCATCGAGACGATTCAATTACACCAAAACAAATCGGAAGCAGAAGCCAAACAGATGGCTTTGGCTTTGTTTGAGCGAGTAAAGTTGCCGAATCCAGAACGTATTTACAATGCTTATCCACACCAATTGTCGGGTGGTCAGAAGCAAAGAGTGATGATTGCGATGGCTTTGTCTTGTGAACCCAAGATTTTGGTGGCTGATGAACCGACAACGGCTTTGGATGTGACGGTTCAGAAACGAATTTTGAAGTTGATGTCCGAATTGCAGCAGAATCAAGGAGCTGCAACGGTGTTTATTACCCACGATTTGGGGGTGATTGCAGAGATTGCGGATAGGGTAGTGGTGATGTACAAGGGAAAGATTGTAGAACAAGGCCCTGTATTGGATATTTTTACCAATCCTCAGCATCCATATACCAAAGGTTTGTTGGCTTGTCGTCCGCCTTTGGATAGGCGATTGCGTCAGTTGCCAGTGATTGGTGATTTTATGGGTTTTGATGAAAATGGCAAAATGATTGAAAAAGTGGCTTCGGTGGAGGAGGCATTGAAGAATGTGGAGGTGAAACCCGAAGAAACAAAAAAGCGTTTTTTGAAGCTGTCAGAACAGCCACCGATTATGGAGGTGAAGAATTTGAAGACTTGGTTTCCAACTACAAAGAGCTTTTTTGGGAAGGTCTTGACTTGGGTGAAAGCGGTGGATGATGTGAGTTTTGATATTTACCCTGGCGAAACACTTGGTTTGGTAGGTGAATCGGGTTGTGGAAAAACAACGCTTGGACGGACGCTTTTGCGTTTGGTTGAGCCGCAAGGTGGGAAGGTGATTTACGACAAAAAATCTATTCTGGATCTGAATAAGAAGGAAATGAAAGCGATGCGCCGCCACATGCAAATCATTTTTCAGGATCCGTATTCTTCTCTCAATCCAAGAATGACGATTGGTGATGCGATTATCGAACCGATGAACATTCACAAGATTATGGACAATCGAAAGCAACGACTGGGGAAGGCGGCGGAACTGCTCGAAATTGTGAGTATGTCACCTGACCACCTTAACCGTTATCCACATGAGTTTTCGGGTGGGCAGCGTCAACGGATTTGTATTGCTCGTGCTTTGGCACTCGAACCTAAGTTTATTGTTTGTGATGAATCGGTTTCGGCTTTGGATGTATCGGTTCAGGCACAGGTGTTGAACTTGTTGATTGAACTTCGTGAAAAGTTCAAATTCACCTATATCTTTATTTCGCACGATCTTTCGGTGGTGAAGTTTATGAGTGATAGAATGATTGTGATGAACAATGGAAAGATTGAAGAAATGGGCTTGGCGGATGAGATTTACCACAATCCACAAAAGGAATATACCCAAAAACTGATTGATGCGATTCCAGAAGGAAAAGTGGAGGATATTATCAGAAGGGTAGGTACTCGGGTTTGAGGAAATGAAAATTTTAGATGAGAGAGGGAGGTGTGATGTGAGATTTTAATGTATTGGAAATAAAAAAGCCCCAACATTTCCTTCAAAATGTTGGGGCTTTTGTTTGATGCTGAATTTTCAAGATTTAGCTTATTTGGATGCTATTCTTGATTATTTACAATCATTGTAATCCATCGCAATTTCGGTTAAATCAGTAAGATTTCTTTTAAATTGACCATTTTTGATTCGGTCTGCAAGTTTGGGGCAATCAGACATATATTTGGCAAACCCTTTTTTGAAGTTGAGAAAACGCATGGCATCGAGGTTTTGATAATCTTCCCCTTTTCCGTGCTTTTTTACCCACAAATTACTGGACAAATCCATTACATCGGTATCAGGCGCAGAAGTAGCGTGTGCTTTGTAAACATTCATTTTGTCAGTAGGTTCTTTCAGCTCCAAAATATAGTAGGAAATGCCTTGAGAGGCAGCTATCAATTTGCTTTTTGGAGGAATTACGAAAAACTCTCTTTCATTGATGGTGAATCTGGGAAATTTGACAGGAGAAAAACGCATTCGAACCCAATTTTCTTCTTCTCCTTCAGCTGCTTCATTTACATAAAATTTGAAGTTTGTTCCTCCATAAAATGCAAGACCTTTGTGCCTCGAATTGTCGACTACAAAAATGCCTTCATAATCAACACCTTTTTTGGTGATGATTTTTCCTGGGTATTCTTTCGCCTTTTCGTGAAGCCCCAATAGCTTGTTTCGAGCTTCATTTTCTTTTGCTGCAATGTAGTTTTCATTGGTTTCTTCGGTAGAAGCCTCTGTTGGGTCTTCAGTAGCCATGGTTTCTTCGCCTGTATCTTCCTCTCCTGTTTCTGCAATTTCTTCATCGGCGGCTACATTTCTATCAAAGTGTCGGGTTTCAACACCCAATAAATTGTAGGCTTTCTTGAGTTTTTCTATTCTCTTCAATATTTTGTTTCCTTCGCTTTTGTTCAGTTTATCATTTACCAATACGGTTGCAGTTTGACCTGCTTTGTCAAAGTCTTCTAAGTAGTAATTTACATTGGCAAAGTTTTCCAAATAAGCTGTTTTCAGCTTGCTCAAATCTTTGTTATCGGATGCTATTTTGCCTCCCTCTGCTTTCCACTTCTTCAATATTTCTTCAATTGGTGTACGGATTTCGTCTGAAATAGCTTCTTTGGCCTCAATTTTTGCTAGTAAGTCGGTCATTGTGCCTACCTCTGCCACAAAATCCTTGTATTCTGGATTTTTTTTGGTAGAAGGATGCAAAAGGGTAAAGCGTTCGGTACTTGTTCTGTATCCATATCGAGCATTCAAGAAATTTTTGCGTTCTTCCAGCGTGATAGGAATAACTCTCGCTTTTTCGGTTTTGATCCAGTTGTATTTATACTTCATTCGGTTGTCTCGGGCATCATCCCAATTGTCGTAACTTGGAGATTCAAATCTCATTGGTATTGTATTTTTGAATGTGAATTCAGTGAGAACTGTACCATTTTGAACAACTTGAAGTACAATTGGGAATTTGTATTCAAACCTGTAACTTACTGATTTGGTGGTTTCCTTTTTTTCTTCTTTGGTGATTTCGAATTTGCCAATCGTGAGTTCCAACAAAATATCACCACCTTCGGCTACTCGCTGAAAACCGTGTAGCTTCAAATATTGACGTTCTAAATCTGTTTTGTTTAAGCCCAAACTCCAGAGTTCTTTAGAATTGTTGGTAATGGTTGTCGTGTAGGTTTTGACATCCTCTAAGTGAGCATAAGGCAAGTCGATAACATTCACTGTTGCTTCTTTTTTGTCGAGTTTGACTTTTTGAGCAAAAAGCGTGCAAGGCAAAATCAAGCCTATCAAAATAAAAGATAAAATTTTGTTCATACTGATTATTTTTTTAATGTAAAAGTGAAATGTAAAAATAGAAAAAAAAATTAACTGATATTTGTGTGTGATTTTTTAAATACGAGTATTACTTTCTAAAAATCATAAAATACCACATGAGTTTGTATGTAAAAAACCAATCAGAAAAGAAAATAGTTTCATTGTTTAGTAAAAAGCTAAATTTATTTCGCCTTTTTACAATACTTTTTAAGCAGTCGGTTTCGTTTTCATACATATCCTTCAATAAATTTTCTTAGCCTATGCTGCTCACCTATCTCCTTCAAAAATTCCGAAAAGCCGCACCAGCTTTAGTAGTACTTCAATTGCTTGCCTTCTGTATTTTTTTTATTTATCAGAAATATTCGGAGTCGGAAATACCTGACTTTGATGAGTATTCTTGGATATTGAATGAAAATAATGCTGTTCGATGGAACGAATTGGAGTTCGAAGATTTCTTTGAGGCAGAGATTAGGTTGATGCAACGAGCGGAATTTATCCCTCAATGGGTATCTGTTAGTAAAAAGAATTTGGAAGTAAATGGTTATGCTCGAAG
>JBMYXW010000016.1:0-13443 GCA_049608825.1 Chitinophagales bacterium | reverse complement strand
ATGTCCCTCACCTGTATCCTGCAATTGATTAGAACCCATTACTTGAGTACTTGAAGTGCTAAAGTCATATACTTCTGTGTTGGGAAATGTTATTGCAGATGCACTCATAACTGCCAAATGATTTCTGGCTCGTATGGCTACAAAATATTCTTGGTCAGCCATTAATCCTTCTATTTCTAAATCAGAACTGCCATCTGTGGCGACTATATTTCCATTGTCCAATAGCAGACCTGCGGCTTGTGCCAATAATGTCATATCGTTGGGGTCTCGTAATTCAACCAATACCCAATCGGTCATATTAGCAGGGATTTGTGCAACGCTTTCTGTGCCATTATAATTCCATGGCGCACGATTAAAAGGTTGATTGGAGGGCAATAGGGTGAAGTATTGTAATTTGGTACTCATTGTTCCGTTATTCAAATAAGTTCCTTCCAAAAGTACTTTTAGACGAACATTGAATTTGCAGGTATTGACTACGACAGGTATCGTGTGGCTATTGACACAACCAAAAGGTCCAACAGTATAAGTGACTGTGTGGTTTCCTTCTGCTAAGTTATTGGGATTGAAGATGCCCTCACTGCTGATGTAGTTTCCGCCCGACCAAGTACCTCCTCCATCACCTGTTACCAAAGGATTGAAGTCAAATGGTTCGTCACATTCCAAGATATTGATGCCTGTCCATGAGGCATTGGGAATGGTGGTTTCAAATAGTTGAGTTGCAGAAAAATCGCTGTTTCCTTGATTGCATTGACTGGCTATCTGGTATTCGTAATTGGTGCAACCTTCCAAATCTGTTAGGGAAATTGAAGTGGTTTCAATTGTTTCTTCTTGCCAAATCGAAGTTCCTTGTGGGCGATAGCGGAATGAGTAGGTGTTCGCTCCCTCGGCTGAATCCCAAGACAAAGTTGCGGTTTTGTATTCTGTGCTGACCACATTGAAGTTTTCTGGTTCAATACAGGGTCGGGATAATTGGATGTCCAAAGCAACCAATGTTCCATTGGTCAGAAATTCTACTTCAATGTATTCGGTTATATAACCTGCTGCAACAACTTCTATCATATACGTGCCTGTATTGGCAGTACCTGTTTTGTAATTACCCGAAAAATCAGTTGCATCCGCTGCATTGATTGCACCAATAATTTGTAATTGAGCATTCACAACGGGCGCATTGGTATCTATATCTGTCACAGTACCTTCTAAATAACAAGCCTGTGTATAAGTGGGATTCAATGTGTATAAACCCGTTTCGATATCGGTGGCGATGATGGTTTCGGATGGAAAATAGGGGTAAACACCCCAGCATCCGTTGAAGCCATTGCCACTGAAATCTGTGGAGGTATCGTACTTTCCTACTTCAATGAGGTTGTCGGGATGGGTTGCATCCAAAATCACAATCCCAGAAGTATAGTAGGAATTGACAACGAAGTTTCCTTTGACAAAAGTATTGTGGGGAATGACATTGGTGCCAGGAAAGGATTGGTATCGGTCGAGTTCGGTGATGTCGTTTACATCAGAAACATCGTAAGATACAACCCATGCACCGCTTTTTTCATCGGTCACAAAGGCGGTTTGATTGTTGTCGCTGACCCAGATGGCATGGGCAAAGTTTTTGGGTGTTGATTTTGTTCCCAAAACCGTAGGGCTGGTCTTATCAGATACATCTACAACAGCTAATTGCCCTGCATAAATCTCTGCTGACCAGAGCGTATCGCTTCTCACAAAGCCATCATGGACATAGTTGGTATTGTAAATTCCCAAGTAGGTCGGATTGGTTGGATTGGCTGCTACATCTATCATTAGTGTGCCATTTCCAACACTATTTGCTCCACTTGTGCTGGCTCCAAACAAATAGGCGATACCATTTTCGTCAATAAAAATATTGTGACTGTCGGTATAACCCACACCTAAATTGGTGGTATATGTCGTGATACTTGTGGCGACATTGGTCAAATCTATAATCAACAATCCGCCTCCATTGGCAGCTTCGTTGATGACATAGGCATAGTCGCCATAAGTTTTGATGTCTCGCCAAGAGATGTTTACACCGCTTATAAAATGAAGTTCAGTAGGCGTTGTTGGTGGGCTAATGTCCAATATTACTACACCATTTCTTTTGCCAGCTAAGGCGTATTCATTACCGAGTGCATCGGTATAGCCCCAAACATCACTCATTTCTTGAGGATAATCCAACTGCCCTTCCAAAGCTACATTGAGTTGAGCTTGTATAGATATTGAAGTACTTAGTATCAATAGGAATAGTAGAAAAATCTTTTTCATTGTATTGTTGTTTGTCAACTGCAATGTTAAGATTTTTTGGAGAAATGGGTGGTCAGTTGGAGGACGCAAGTTGTGGTATTGGAGGAGGCTTAAGTACTGGTACAATTTTGAATTTTGAATGATAAATTTTGAATACGCTATAAAACAGCCCATTATCAATTTTATCCTGTCAAATTATTTTGTATGGCTACTTACCTGTTTGGTTTCTTAACTTGATGCAACCAGTATAATAAATAATAGAAGTTCAAATTCAAGTGTCAACTTCAAATTCAAAACTGCACTTGACTTATTTTTTGAATTTGCCTAAGTAATTTATGACGTAGTTAATTTATTGATAATCAATTGTTTTTGCTTCTTCAAAATAGCAATAATCTCATGCAGTTTTTTTTTATTCATAGAGTCATAAGAGGAACTCACACAGTAGGATTTTTTGTGTAAGACGACAAAAAACCACCAACGTCCGACAACGTAACAACCATATAATGGCATGTCTTTATCTTTTTTGGGAAAAGGGTCAAAAAGTGTTGGTGTAGGAGGTGTTTGGTTCAGCAGGTAAGTTGCCACCATCCAATCTACTTTTCCTTTTAATGGCATTTGAACGTTTTTGTGAATGTAGGTAGCTTCTAACTTTCGCTCTGAAAAAGCAGAGAAATAATATTCTAAGCTATCAAAATCAACGAGTTCTGTTATAGGAGCAATAAATTTGGTCTGCAATTCATATTCATTCCAAGTATCTATTAGTTGTGTTGCTTTTTTCAATAACCTATCAATAATTGGTGCTTCCCAACCTTCAATGTTTTGATTGACATCTAACCAATCGTCCAATAATTCACATTTTTTCTTTTCAATTACTCCCAACTCAAACCTAACATTATCTACTGTCCAGTTTTTGAAGATACGGTCTTTAGTATTCATCTTCCTTTCTTTTTTTGATAAAAATAGCTTGTGAAACTTAAACAAAAAAATGGATAGAAGCAAGTTTTATTAGGGGAATACACTATTCTCTCACTAACACCATCGCCGAGATTCCCTTCAATTTCAATTGACCACTTACTTCAATGATTCCCTCTTGTTTGATTTCGTCTTGATTCAAAACCATTGTCCATTTACCTTTGGGCAAATTCACCGTCTTGTCTGATGCGTTGCCATTGAAATACACCAAAATATCTTTCCAAGAATCGCCATTGGCATTGTTGGAAATGTGATAAGCTACGATATTTTTTTCTGCTTCTAAAAAACGTAAATGCTTAACGACCATATCTGTTGTAGGCATTCGGAAAGCGGGATGAGCTTTGCGGAGAGCAATCAAGTTTTTAGAATAGTCAAATAGTGCTTTGTATTGGGTTTTGCGAGACCAGTCAAATTGGTTGATACTATCGGGTGATTTGTAGGAATTTTCTTCCCCATTTTTGGTGCGAGCGATTTCAGAACCTGCATGAAGGAAAGAAACACCTTGGGAGGTCAAAACGATGGTCATTGCCAATTGCTGCATCTTCAATCGAGTAGCTTCATCGTCTGCTTTGTTGGAAATAGCAAGGCGGTCAAATAACGTGTGGTTGTCGTGGCAAGAGACATAGTTGATGCACTGAATGGGATTATTTGCCCAAAAAGCATCGGAATAATTGACTTTTTTGTAGTCGATTTGTGGGTGTTGTGTGGCAGCTACAATGCCAAATTTGATGGTTTCTTCTTTGCCATCTGCGCCACTGACAAAACCTTGTTCTTCATGGTTGAATACGCTTCCCTTCAATCCGTCTCGCATATCATCGCTGAATGCTGCAATTTTATTGAGTTGAGGAGTGTGGTGCTTCAATGCTCGTTTTTCGACTGGAAGTGGGCTGTCTCCTGCTGTCCAACCTTCACCATATACAAAAATCGTGGGGTCGATTTCATCTAAAACTGCTCGAACTTCGTTCATGGTTTCGATGTCGTGAATGGCCATCAAGTCAAATCGGAATCCATCAATATGGTATTCTTCAACCCAATATTTGACCGATTCAACGATGAATTTTCGCACCATTGCTCGGCCAGAAGCGGTTTCATTGCCGCAGCCCGAAGCGTTGGAGAATGTACCATCTTCGTTTTTGCGGTAGTAATAATCAGGTACAAGCTGTTCTAAATAAGAAGTTTCGGTGAGTCCTGTGTGGTTGTAAACAACATCCATGATAACTCGGATTCCTGCTTTGTGAAAGGTTTGAATCATCTGTTTCATTTCCTTTATGCGAGTCGTTCCATCGTGTGGATAAGTGCTGAATGAGCCTTCAGGCGCATTGTAGTTCAAGGGGTCATAACCCCAATTGAATTGTGGAGTGTCCAGCTTGGTTTCATCAATCGAACGGTGGTCAAAGGTCGGCAATAAGTGAACATGGGTGATGCCGAGTTCTTTGATGTGGTCTAAAGCGGTGGCGAGTCCGTCTGCATTTTTTGTGCCTTCATGCGTCAGTCCCAAATATTTGCCTCGATGGTCAATAGCTACTCCCGAACTTGGATGAATGCTCAAATCTCGGATGTGGAGTTCGTAGAGTACAATGTCGGTAAAGTTTTGAAGTGGAGGACTTTTGTCTTCTTTCCAGCCTTCTGGATTCGTATTCTTCAACTCTGCTACAACACCCCTTTTGCCGTTTACGCCTACGATTTTGACATAAGGATCAAGAGCTTCTTCCAACCATTTATCGCCTACTTTTACTTGGTAAGTATAGTATTTTCCTGCCCAGTCTCCTTCAAGATTTAATGACCAAACTCCATCTTCTAGTCGATTCATGGGCTTTACTTCAATGATTCGACCATCAATACCCGTTTCGTAGAAATTGACTTTGGCTTCAATGGCAGTCGGTGCCCAAATTTTGAAGGTGGAGGTTTGTGGTGTATAGATTAACCCAAGGTCATTGCCCTTGTAAACGGGATAGTCTTCTAAAGAATTGAAAGTGGTTTTGAAGTCTTTTTTTGAAGATTCCTGTGTGGATTGTTGGCAGGAGTTCATAATTGTCATTGTTGAGATAAATATTAATAGTAAACGAATATTGAATTTGCAGTTAAGTGAAATATATTTCATTGTAAGAATTATTTGAAGTGAGTCTTTTGAGATGTTTCATTTACCTTTAAAATAACTTGATAGTTATACTGAAGATTAGGCTTGAAAAATTAGGAGAAAAGGAAAGGTGTGTTTATTTTTTATTCGCTTAAGATAATAGATACAGGTAGAATAAATTCTACTCTACTTCGATTGTAACTCCCTAACCGTCAGCCAAGCCATAACTCCCGCCCCTACTCTTAGAGCCTCCTCGTCAATATTGAAGGTGGGTGTATGAACTCCCGAAGTGATGCCACGAGCTTCATTTCGGACTCCCAAACGGTAAAAACAGCCCTTTGTTTTTTGGGTATAATGAGAAAAATCTTCTGCGGTCATTCGTTGGGCAATCGGAGCAACATTTTCTTTGCCCAAATATTCGATAGCTGCGGATTTGCAGCGGTTGGTGAGGTCAATGTCGTTGATGAGGAATGGATAACCTACTGAAATGTCAAAGTCGCACTTTCCACCCATACTTTCCGTCATCATTTTTGCCATTTTGGTCATCCGTTCATGGGCTTCAAAGCGCCATTCTTCGTTCATCGTTCGGAAAGTACCCTTCAATATCACCGCATCAGGGATGATATTGTAAGTGCCGCCATTGGAGTGAATAGAACCAAAAGTCAAGACAGAGGGAATAATCGGACTGCAATTTCGGCTCACGATTTGCTGCAAAGCAGTGATGATGTGAGAGGTAATCACAATTGGGTCAATGGTGTTGTGTGGCATGGCTCCGTGTCCACCACTGCCATAAATGGTCATATCGATTTCGTCAGCAGAAGCCATGGACATACCTGGACAAAAGCCCACTTTGCCAACTTCTAAGGCTGGGTGAACGTGTTGTCCCATGATGCCCGAAGGTTTGGGATTTTCCAAAACGCCCGCTTTAATCATCAAGGATGCGCCACCAGGAAGACGTTCTTCGGCAGGTTGAAAAATCAATTTCACTGTTCCTTCCAATTCTCCTTCAACGTGCTTCAATGCCTTACTTGCGCCCAACAAACTCGCCGTGTGGGCATCGTGACCGCAAGCGTGCATGACACCCTGATTTTTGGATTTGTAAGGAACATCGTTTGCTTCTTCAATTGGCAATGCATCAAAGTCGGCTCTCAAAGCGACTACTTTTTTATTCGGATTTTTGCCTCGAATATAACCAACCACCCCATTTTCTGCAATATTATTCTCGAAGGGAATTCCAAATTCGGTGAGTTTACGCTGAATGAACTGGGAGGTTTTGTATTCATGAAATGACAGTTCGGGGTTGGCGTGTATGTGCCGTCTGATGTCAACGATTTCTTGGAAACTGTCAGATATGAATTGTTGAATTTTGTTTTTCATCGGGTTGTATTGTTATACTGTTTTATTGTTGAATTGCTTTATTGTTCGTGAAATGAATGCAAGCCATTCAGCAATAAAGCAATTCAACCATTTATCCATTTTAGAGTTCTGAAACCTTCACCATATCGGGTACAATAAAAACTCCATTGAAATCTTCTCGAAGCATTTGGTACACACCATAAGCTTCAAAGCGATTTTCGAAGTCTCCTACTCGAAGCTGGAAAAAAGGTTGTTCGTAGGATTCGTAGATATTGATATTAGGATAGAGTTGGAGGAATTTTGTTTTTTCTTTGGTTACCAATTGTCGGTCAGAGTTTTGGATGATTTGAATACGGAGACCTCGTACTTTAGAATTTCGTCGATTGTATTGGGTGTGCATTTGGAGTAGCTGGTCGATTTGAGGGTCGGCTTCTACTTCAACTTGCCCAAGTTTTGCTCCAAAGGTGGTGCTGTTGTTTGTGTTATTGAAGTTGTTTTGTGCCAAAATTGTTCCTTGAAATAATCCAAATAACAAGAGGAAAAAAAAGGTATATTTCATGATGTGTATTGTTTTAAAATCATTTTAGATTTGACTCCTTCAAAAAGGCAAGGTAATATAGGATTTTTTGTTTATTTTGTCATTCCTTAAAATAAAACAACATAGAAAATGATTCCTAAGTTGCGAAGACGACACAAATGGATGTGGCTGATATTGATGATTTTATTGCCAATGGGATTTATTATAGCCTATAGCTTGATTCCCGAATCACAAGAATTGGTCAATAAACAATTACCTGCCTCCAAACCTATTCCACTTGCAAAGATAGTAAGTATTCAGAAGACTCCTCAGTTTGATGTTTCACTTCGAGAGGATGTGAATCTGGGTTTGAAGCAAATAGAGGTTAGGGTGAAACAAACATTGACCCGACCTTCCACACATTTATATGTATCAGACAAGACTTCTAAAGAAATTGAAGAGGCTCTATTCTTAGGTATTTTGGAAACAAAAGGGGCTTACCGCTTCAATCTCAACCCTGCAATAACCTACCAAAATGCTTTTGTGTTGTTGTTTTACGATAAAATTGCAGGAGAAATTTATGAAGAGGTTCAATTGAAGAAAACTAAAATATTAAATTAGCCAATTGGTTTACCTAAATCTTTAATCAACATCAAGTTGTTTTAATTTTTATTCTCATTTTAATTTCAATTCACTTTTATGGGAGTCACTTACCAAACAGTTCTTTGGACAAGGCAAAAGAAAATTTATGATGGAGTACTTTGGGCTTTGATACTCTTGTATATTGCCATTTTTGCGATGTTACAGCTACAATGGTATCCCGATATTACTGCCGAAACTTTGATTATTCGAGCTACAGGAAGTTTGGCTTTTTTGTTGCTACATGTTATTTTGGTTATAGGACCACTTTGTCGCTTGTACCCCAAGTTTTTACCACTGCTTTACAATCGTCGACATTTGGGTGTGAGCATGTTTTTGATAGCCCTGATTCATGGCGTGTTCAACATCATTCAGTTTCATGCCTTGGGTGATACCTCTCCATTGCTGTCCATATTTACAGCCAATACGCACTATGATTCCTTGATTCAGTTTCCATTTCAAACATTGGGCTTTTTTGCTTTGTTGATTTTATTTTTTATGGCAGTGAGTAGTCACGATTTTTGGCTACACAATCTTTCCCCTCGTCTGTGGAAAAGCCTACACATGATGGTTTACGTTGCTTACTTTTTGATTGTCATGCACGTTATGTTGGGTACTTTTCAAGCAGAAACTTCACAGACAGGAACGGTGATTTTGGTAGGAGGAATGTTCACCATCCTTTTTCTGCATCTTACAGCCGCTTTTGTGGAAGTCAAAAGAAACAAAATCGAACCTCAATTTATTGATGGATTTGTGGCAGTTTGTGATGTGAATGACATTGAAGAAAATAGGGCGAAGGTGGTACTCATTGAAGGAGAGAACATTGCAGTGTTTAAATACGATGGCAAACTTTCTGCCATTAACAATGTTTGCAAACACCAAAATGGACCTTTAGGTGAAGGCAAAATTGTAGATGGGTGTATTACTTGTCCTTGGCATGGTTATCAATACTTGCCTGAAAATGGCTGTTCGCCTCCACCTTTTACCGAAAAAGTGGGTACTTACGATGTTAAGTTGGTCGGCACGAAAGTCTATGTTCATCCAAAACCACATCCTGAAGGAACGGCGGTTGAGCCAGTACTGATAGAGAAGTGAGGTGTAAAGGGAAAGAAGATAGATTGGTCAATACTTTGCAGGAAACGAATGAAAACAAGCTTCTTAATGAGGTAGTTTGAAGCTTCAAATCCGCAACTTAACTTTCTGACACCTGACACCTCGCTTCTCACCCAAAGAAAAAATACGCTTGCATCAAACCCGCCAATCCACCCAAAGCTGCTCCTACTGCAATCAGTTTGGCTTCATCTTCTTGAAAAACAGGTCGTAAGAAACCTTGAAATTCGGCAGGGGACAATGCCATCATGCGAGAACTCAAAGTGTGTTCGATGTCCAATGCTTCTTCGGCATAATCGTAAACATGCCCAATAATCATCGGTAATTCTTGCACCATACTCCAACAGGCGATGTTTTTGACGACTTGATAACGCTCCCCTCCCACACTCAATTGAATGGTTTCTTTGATATTGCCAGCCGCAGTATCCACCGCCTTGTTCACATACTTTTGAATCATTTGGGTGAGTTGGTCGGCAGCAGGCCCTTTTTGGATGGCTTCAAAAATATTGGGAACTGTGAGAATATTGGAGCTAATAATGGCGGCATATTCGATGGCTACTTGTTCTTGGCGTTTCATAAACAAACCTTGCAGCGTCCATTTTCCTACTTTTTTGGGTTCTAAAGGCTCAAATATCAGCTTCAACGCCAGCCAATTGGTCGCATATCCCACCAATATTCCTGCTAAGGGCAACATCCATGGAGGGTTGTAAAAGATGCAAATTCCCATTTGAATCAAACCAAATAGGAATCCAAAAAATAAGCCCGAACGCTCGATAAACTTGAATTCTTGGTCGCCTACCTTCAAAAAAATATCGTTCAATAAATCTTTGTCTTTGGTCAAGGAAGTTACAACCATCTCCTTGACATCAAAAAGATCTTCAATGTGCACTTTCATTTCTGCCATAAATTCTTTGACAATAAAAGGCATTTCGGCAGAAGCTTGTTGGTAAATCTGTTTTTTGAGGGGTTTAGGAACCAATTTCCACGCTGTATTGAGTTGAGAACGCATCACTTCGTCAATGATGGTTTTGTTGATTCGTTGAAGTTCAGGACCAATTTCCTGCAATACTTTATCGGGGTCCATCCGTTCAAAAACTTCTTGTACGTCAATCAACTTGCTGGTCATCAAATCCACCGCCTTTTCTGCCATCACACCCGCTTTGGAGGGAATGATTCCTTGCCAACCCAATGATGGGGGGATTCCCCAAAAATCGGTGGGATAAAAGGTCATTTTCAATGCCAATACATTCGTTCCCCAACCTACCAAGGCACTGATAATGGGTATCAGCAGATAAAGTAGTATTTCTTGGTGAGTTTGAAGGAATGTGAGCATGACCTAAAATTGTGCGATGGTGAAAGTATTTATTTAGAACTGGTGACGTTAAAATAAAGCACTTTATTGGCTATTTCTAATGTAGGCTTAAAGCTTGCCGAGCGGGTTTCGATGATGTAAAAACGGTTGTCGTCTTGCCAAAACTCATTGAGGTGTTTGGGGTTTTGAGCAATGGCTTCGGAAATGACCTTAATTTTTGGAATTGCAGCCTCAGCCGCTGCTTTATCCACAAATTGTATTTCCGTTACTTTCACATCATGTTTTAGTCCCTTGACAACTTTTGTTGATTTAAAAACGGCTTCGAATACATTCACATCTTTCAAAAATAATTCTTCAGTTTCTGCACCTTTTTTTTGAGAAAGAGGACCGCCCCATACTCCGTCTAAAGAAGTAAAGGCATAAAAATCATCTATAGGGATAACTTTACCATACCACTCATAACCAGCGATCTGTTTTTTACCCACTTTTTCGATTCTCAAGTCAATATCTGCCAAACTTCGTGCTGCCTGCATAAAATCTCTTGAAGGACTTGGATTTCCCTTGTTTCTTCCTCCTCGTTGTCCCTCTCTCAAATTTCTTAAAAGCCTTTCTTTGGTAGATTCATTTTTTGAAATGGATAGATTGTTTTTTGATATGTTCGTTTTGGTTTGTTTGTCAATTTTTAAATCTCTTTTGCTCTCTACCGTATTATTTTCTTGCTCTTTTTGTGCTTCTTTTATCTTAGCACGAACCTTTTTTTGTTGATCCTTAGCTGCCTCTTTTAGAGATTTAATTTTCGGGCTTGTCTTCTCATTCGCTGATTCGGTAGAGGCTGTTATTGAAGAAGAAGTATCTTCTGTATGGGTATCCGAAGTATTTGAATTTCCGTCTTTGTTGTTTTGACAAGCTGAAAGACAAAGACAGGTGATTAATGTGATGAAAAAATATCGTTGTAACATTTCAATGTGATTTTATTCAAAAATTGGAGTATTATTGTTGTTGGTATTGTGATAATAGTCACAAAAAAAAACTTGTTTATAGGCTACTTTTAGGTCTCAATTATACTGGGTGCAATTTTATGATTGCATAGGGGAAGGAAGTGGTGTTTCTTCCCTTTTTATTTTCCTGCCAAATATACACCTGATAAAATAAAAGTCAATCCAGCCAAATACCCCCAACCAATCATTTCACCATCCAAAAATCCCCATAATACTGCAAAAATAGGAATCAAATAGGTAACAGTCGAAGAAAAGAGTGCATCTGTTCTTTGGGTCAATTTGAAGAACAAAATAGTGGCGAGGGCTGTTCCGAATACTGCTAAAATTACAATATAGCTAAAAGAACTCCAACCTTGAGGGTGTGTTTGTAGGATTGTTAAAAAATCGGTGTTGAATAGATAAATTCCTGCAAAAGGTCCCAATAACATAAAAATAGCCAAGTTTAATGCAATGGGATGGATTTCTTGGCAGTATGTTTTGACCATATTCACACTGATGGAATAACAAAGAGCTGCTCCAACAATGTAAAAACCATAAATGTATTCGCTTTTACCTGCTGTGCTTTGAGGGGCTGCAAAAAGAATGAGGATAACTGCTCCAATGAACCCAATCAAAACACCTGCTAAACGCTTCCACTTGAAAACCATTTTGAAAAATAGGACTCCAAACAAAAAGACAAAAACGGGGGTGAGCGAATTAAGAACTCCTGCTGCCGAACTGTCGAGGCGTACTTGAGCGGCTGTAAACAAGAATGGAGGAAAACCGTTTCCCATAATAGCAACAATCAAAATGGGGATGAAATCTTTTCGTTTGATTTGCTTCAAAGCCATTACTACAAAAGGAATCATAGCCAACATGGTCAGAAATATTCGCATAGAAGCTACTTGAGTAGAATCAAAGGCTATCAAGCCTTTTTTCATCAATATGAACGAACTTCCCCATATCAATGAAATGGTTATGAGAATAGCCCAATCTCCTATACTTGGTTTCGGAGTCTCTGTATTATTCATCTTTGTTGAGGCTTTTCCAAATCATATCCTTCAATTGGGTAACGTTTTCGCCCGTAACAGCCGACATAAAAATATGTGGAATATCGGTTGGTAAATTGGGCAGAATCCATTCTCGTAATTCTTCATCCAATAAGTCGGATTTTGAAATGGCTAAAACCCGTTCTTTTTGCAGCAAAAGAGGGTTGTAAGCGGCACATTCTGCCAACAGAATTTCGTACTCTTTTTTGATATCATCTGAATCACCTGCCACCATAAACAACAAAATGGCATTGCGTTCGATATGCCTCAAAAATCTGTGCCCCAAACCTTTTCCTTCGCTCGCTCCTTCAATGATTCCAGGAATGTCTGCCATCACAAAAGATTTGTTGTCTCGATAAGCTACAATCCCTAAGTTGGGGCGAAGAGTGGTAAAAGGATAATTGGCAATTTTGGGCTTTGCAGCCGAAACAACGGACAACAAAGTGGATTTACCTGCATTGGGGAATCCAACCAATCCTACATCTGCCAATACCTTCAATTCCAATATTTTCCAGCCTTCTTGCCCTGGTTCTCCTGGTTGAGCAAATCGGGGTGTTTGTTGAGTTGCAGACTTGAAAAAAGCATTTCCCATCCCTCCACGTCCACCTGGTACTAAGACCCGTTGTTCTTCGTGGTCGGTGATTTCAAATTCAACCTCTTCCGTTTCAACATCTTTGGCTACCGTTCCCAAAGGCACTTTGATGATAATATCTTGTCCGTCTGCGCCTGAGCTTCGTGACTTTCCTCCATTTCTACCATCTTCTGCAAAAATGTGTCGACGAAACCTCAAGGGAAGCAATGTCCACATCTGCTTGTCTCCTTCCAAGATAATACTTCCTCCTTTGCCGCCATTGCCGCCATCAGGGCCTCCCATTGGCTCAAATTTTTCACGGCGAAAATGTACCGAACCTGCTCCGCCTTTACCTGAGCGAAACATAATCTTTACGTAATCTACAAAATTCTGATTGTCAGTAGCCATTGAAGAAAATTTAATTTTAGAGCAAAAGTAACCAAAAACAAAAACACGAATATCCCTCAAATTTTGTTGAATTGGATATTCGTGTTTATAATAAAGGTGAAACTGTGAATCAAGTTTACAAAAACTTGTTTTTAGTTAGTAGGAGTATAAGAACTCAGTGCTTCAATTTCTTTTGAAAGAGCTTGATTGATATCGTCCA
>JBMYXW010000015.1:0-13763 GCA_049608825.1 Chitinophagales bacterium | reverse complement strand
GGCTATGGAGCAGGCGGGTTGGGGCAACAATTGTTTGAACCTGTGGACGTGGCTGGTTGGCAAGGCGACAAAAGTTGGATCAGCTCTGCTACTTTGACAGGGCGTTGGCAATACATTCAAGCTTATGTGGGGTATATCTATGAAAACTATGCGGATGAATTGGTGATTTTCGCCAAAACGCTGTCGGAGAACTCCAATGACCCTGCTTTTATCACCCAAAAGATTGTCGACCATTTTGTGGTCAATGGACTGCAATCTGAAAATGCTTATGCGGTTGCTATGGAGGTGTTCAAATTTGAAGTGCCTCAAAATTACTTTGACAACGGTTTGTGGAATCTTGATTGGGAATATGTGGATGTAATGGTGGCTCTTTTGCTGATTCATATTTCACAATTACCTGAATTTCAGTTGGGATAATGGTGAAAAGTAATCCGTTTCTAAAACAACCACTCCGCTAGGAGTGAAATAGTTGTAGAAACGCTTTCTTCATTTATCTACAAATATTCGAGCCCTAATGGACTTAGGCTTATCATACTTTGAATCTGCAAATTATTTTAAAATTTGTAGGTTCTTGAAAACTTCAAAAAAATAAAATGTCAACTCTTTATAAAAAACACCTCGAACTCCTCAAATCAAAACTCCAAGCTGCAAAAAAACAGCAAGATGGTAGCCGCCTTGAACATGGCAAGGCACACGAAGAAGCCCATCGTCAATGGTCACGCCGAGGTTTTTTGAAGGGTTTGGGTATTGCAGGAGGAATGTCTATGATGCTCGGCAAGACTCCAATAAGTGCCACTACTCCTTCTCCATTTTTGAAGGCTTTGAGTGAAGCAGAAACAGACCGAGTGTTGGTACTGATTCGATTAAAGGGAGGAAACGATGGCTTGAATACAATCATTCCGACTTTTGATTACGGTACTTATTCAGGTTTGCGTCCAACAATTGCGATACCCAATGATGGGATCCTTCCCTTGAGTTCCGAATTTGGAATGCCCAATTATATGAGTTCTCTGCAATCGCTTTGGCAAGAAGGGCAAATGAAAGTCGTACATAGTGTGGGTTATCCCAATCAGAATTTGTCGCATTTTCGATCCTCCGATATTTGGGCGAGTGCGAGCGATGCCAACGAAATCCTACAAGATGGTTGGTTGGGACGTTATTTGAGTGGTGAATATCCCGATTATTTGACCAATCCGCCTACGATTCCACCTGCTGTACAGATTGGAGGTTCTGGAAATTTGGTCTTCAAAGAAGGCTTGAACAATCTATCTGTTGTGGTGAACAATCCCGAACAACTGTTTGAAATCGCTCAAAATGGAGCATTGTACGATACTCAAGACGTTCCCGACTGCTTAGTAGGCGACCAATTGAGTTTTTTGCGAACCGTTGCCAATACAACTTTTTTCTACGCAGGAGTTATCAAAGAAGCTTATGATGCGGGAGAGAATAGTGTGGAATACAGTACGCAATTGGGGGAGCAATTATCTTTGGTCGCTCGGTTGATTAAGGGGGATTTGGGTACAAAATTGTTCATGGTCGAATTGGGTGGTTTTGACACTCATGCCGAACAAAACAACAGTCACCCCAACCTAATGAATAGTTTGGCGGGTGGTTTGAATGATTTCTTTGCGGATTTGGAAGCGGCAGGTTTGGCGGATAAAGTATTGGCAATGACCTTTTCAGAGTTTGGACGACGAATAGAACAAAACGCTTCAAACGGTACAGACCATGGGGCTGCTGCGCCTTTGATGCTCTTTGGAGGCGGACTGAATGGCAATGGTTTTGTAGGAACTGCGCCCGATTTGCAGGACTTGGATGAAGTCGGTAATTTGAAATTCCACACCGATTTTAGGGAAATTTATGCAACAGTGATGGAAAACTGGTTGTGTATTGACAGCGAAACCGTCAATAGTGTTTTGGGGCAAAACTTCAATCGGATTGGAGATTTGGGCTTGGACTGTACAGGTATTACTTCAATAGGTTCCGCTCAAAAACTGGTGATTGAACACCAAGTTCGTTATGGTGGAAATCGTCAAATTGTGATTCATTACACCTTGCCTCATTCTGCTCATGTTCGTTTGGATATTCACAATTTGGTGGGACAGGTTGTTTTGACTTTGGTGAACGATTATCAACTAACTGGAAGACATCAAGCGGTATTCAATCCTACAGCGAATCATCTTCCTTCAGGGCAGTATATTTATCGAATTGAAGCAGGAGGACAAGCCGTGAGTCGTTCAGTGATGATTTAAGGGAAAGGAATTGATTCCGTTCAGAATCCAGTTGATTACCTACACAAGTTTTAATTCGTTTGCCATTTTTCCATGAATTTTTCCATAAATTTCTTATGTTTTCTATAACAATTTGATTTTGAACTAAAAAGTGTTTTTATTTCCTTCATGTAATCATCGTGTTTCAGGATTAATCTTTCATACTCATCAACTTTAAATTTTTTTTCTTTCTTTAGGTTTTCGTTTTCTGTCTTTAGATATTCATTTTTTGTTATTAATATTTTTTTTCCTGCTTTTAGGTTTTCGTTTTCTGTCTTTAGGCGTTCATTTTTTGTTATCAATATTTTGTTTCTTGTCTCCTCCACCTGTTCATATTTTTTATCACTATCAAGCACCTTTTTTAAGGCATGTTTAAGCGATTTATCTTTTTGTTTTAGCAATCTTTCTAATGAGTCGAGAGTGTTTTTATAATTTTGAAAACGAAGGGTATCTATTTCTTTTTCATCTTTTGATACAAAAATCACAAGTGAGTACTTAGGATTTTCAAAACTATTTCCTCCGCCTTCTAAGGTGTCTATTTTGTCTGTAATAGGTGGAAGTTCAACTTCAATACTTGGCTTGGAAGGAGGAGTTGGTTGGTTTTCTGAACTGCTATCACAAGACACAAAAGCAAACAAGATAAAGAATATATTAATATAAAAATATTTTTGGAAGAAGATAACAGAGAATAAGGCTAATTGTTTTTTTTGTGAATATGTATGAGAGCTTGAGGAGATGATTATCTTGGGTTTTTCTGATTTTAACATAATAGTTACATGTATAAAATTAATGTATTTTAATAAAAGCCTGTTTGGGGGAGTTGATGCAAGAGGGGATTTGAGAAGCAAAATGAAAAGATTTGATGCATCTAACAAAGCTTAATCAAAATTGATGCCAAATCTTTAACCAAATTCTTTTTCAGACCTGTGAAGTGTATTTTTATAAGTATTTGATTTACAGTGAGAAATGTTTTGAAATAGGTGGAACAGAACAAGGACAGCATATAATCACTGCAATATCAAAAATTGTTTATTCCTTCAAAAAGTTCTTTTTTTTCAAGACCTTTGGAGTTAAACAAATCCCTCAAACTATGATAAATACAACAGAACGTACTTACCTAAGCAATTTATTGAAGGAAAGCGAGACAAAACTAATCGCTGCTTTAGAAAATACAAATGATGAAGATTTTGTAGCCAAACCTTTTGAAGACAGGTGGTCTTTGGCTATGCTTGTGGAGCATATTATGATAACGGACAAAAGCTTGTTGAGAGGAATTTACAAACAAGCAGCCAAAGAATTGGGAGATGATATTCCAAAGACTTCGCCAGATGAAAAAGTCGCCAAAGCAGCGATGAATAGAACAATCAAGGTAAAAGCTCCCAGTTTTTTAGAACCCAAAGGAATCTTCAAAACAAAAAAAGAAGCATTTGCTGCCTTCCGAAAGAATCGAGCAGTTATTGAAGAATTTGTGGCAACGACCGATTTACCTCTCGAAAAAATAGCTTTTAAACATTTTGTCTTTGGTCTTCTCAATGGTAAAAATTGGATTGCATTCATGGCAGCCCACTGCAATCGGCACATTGAGCAGATAAAAGAAGCTTTGTGAGAAATTTCTGTTATTATTAATCGAAAAAATCATCACATCCTAAATTAATATTTTTTTGCCTAAAATTTCATCGCTTCAATTTTGTACCTTTGTTTTGTAATAAACTACCCCATATCTTTCTCTTTTAGCAAAGCAAACCAACTGAAATGAAACCATCCTATTTCGACGTTATCATCGTAGGCGCAGGGCTTTCGGGCATTGGCGCAGCACATCACCTTCAAAAAAAATGCCCTAACCGAACCTTCACCATTCTTGAAGCAAGAGCTGCAATGGGCGGCACATGGGATTTGTTTCGCTATCCCGGTATTCGTTCCGATTCAGATATGTACACTTTGGGATACTCTTTTCGCCCGTGGAAAGAAGCCAAAGCAATTGCAGACGGACCTTCCATTTTGAAGTACATTCGAGACACCGCAACCGAAGGTGGGTTTGATCAAAAAATTCGATACAAACACAAGGTAAAAGCTGCGACTTGGTCGTCCGAAACCAAAAAATGGACTGTAGCAATCGAACAAACAGACACACAAGAAATCGTGCAATTTAGCTGCAATTTCTTGTTGATGTGCAGTGGTTATTACGACTATGACAGTGGTTACACGCCTCATTTTGAAGGCACTGACCGCTTCAAAGGGCGCATCGTTCACCCTCAAAAATGGACATCAGATGTGGACTACACCAACAAAAAAGTGGTTGTTATTGGTAGTGGCGCAACGGCAGTCACCTTAGTGCCTGAACTTGCCAAAAAAGCTGCAAAAGTCACGATGTTGCAGCGTTCGCCCACTTATATCACCTCAGCTCCTTCCAAAGATACTATTGCCAATGGTTTGCGTAAATTTTTGCCCTCAAAGGCGGCTTATGCTGTTTCTCGTTGGAAAAACATCTTGTTGGGAATGGCTTTCTTCAAATTGGCTCGAAGCAAGCCCAATTTTGTGAGGAAATTATTTGTAAAAAATGCCAAAAAGGAACTCGGAGAAGGCTTTGAAGTAGATAAACACTTCAAGCCCAAATACAATCCTTGGGACCAAAGAGTGTGTTTGATTCCTGACAGTGATTTGTTTGAATCCTTGAAGTCTGGCAAAGCCGAAGTCGTCACCGACCACATCGAAACCTTTACCGAAAAGGGAATCCAACTAAAATCGGGTCAAGAATTGGAGGCAGATTTGATTGTCACCGCTACGGGCTTGAACATGAAAATCATCAGCAACATCGAACTAACCGTAGATGGCAATGCGATTCATGCGCCCGACCTTTATTGTTATAGAGGCATGATGTTCAGTGATGTTCCCAATTTAGCAATGGTCTTTGGCTATACAAATGCTTCTTGGACATTGAAGGCAGATTTGACCTGCGAGTACGTTTGTCGCTTATTGAAGTACATGGAAAAAACAGGGAAGCATCAAGTTACACCTCGTGTCGATGTCAGTTCCATTATTGAAGAACCACTTTTAGACTTCAATTCTGGCTATGTCCTACGTGCGCTCGACCAACTCCCAAAACAAGGTTCTGAAACTCCGTGGAAGGTTCACCAAAATTATGTAAAAGACATCCTCAATTTTAGACATAGTAAGTTGGAAGATAAGGCATTGGAGTTTAAGTAATTTTACTTGCTCATATCTCAAAATGTCTCACTACTCTTTGAAGAAGTTTCTACAAATATTGCACTCCTATTGGAGTGAACTATCTTTAAAATAATAGATTCTTTACTTATGCCCCAAAAAACCATTCAAACCCTACTCTTTTGCAGCCTATTCCTTCTATTAGGTCAAACATTGAAGGCTCAAAATCTCGACAGCCTTTTGATTGATGGTCAATATTCCAACCAAGCCCTACAAGACATTTTTGAAGACTTGGACCAACGTTATTCCCTTCAATTATTCATTCCCCCATCCGTACTCCCATTGCCCAATGCCTCCGCAACTTTTGAGCAAACGCCTTTGAAGGTTGCGTTAGGTCAATTGCTGCAAAATACAGAATTGGGATTCATTATTTACCGAGATTATGCGGTCATCATCGTTCCAAAAGAAGTAGCCGAAAGCACCTATACCGCCGAATACTACAAAGCTTTAGAAGCCTCACTCAATCCTTCCAGTACCGAATCAGACAAAACAATTACGGTAGGTTCTATTCAAAATTTATCGCCCAATGGTCAGGCAGTCATTCGAGGCACTATCAAAGATGCTGCAACGGGTGAAACCATCATTGGGGCGAGTGTTTTGGAGGCTGATTTAATAAAAGGAACAACAACGGATGTGCAGGGAAATTACACTTTACAACTTCCAATGGGTAAACATTCTTTGAAGGTTCAGTATGTGGGCTATGAGGATTTGGAGCTAAAGGTGCAAGTTTATGGCGATGGAAAGCTGGACTTTGACCTCCTCAAAAGCAGCATCAATTTGGATGAAGTAGTGATTTCGGCAGAAGCTCCAGATGCCAATGTAAACAGCGTCCAAACAGGTGTTGAAAAATTGGATTTGATAACCGTCAAACAGTTGCCGACCGTTTTGGGAGAAGCCGATATTGTCAAAGTTCTATTATTGCAGCCAGGAGTCAGCACTATTGGTGAAGGAGCTTCGGGCTTCAATGTTCGGGGAGGTGACATTGACCAAAACTTGATTTTGCAGGACGAAGGAATCTTGTTCAATTCAGCTCATGCTCTGGGATTTTACAGCACCTTCAATGCCGATTTATTGCAGAATGTGACGCTTTACAAAGGAGCAATTCCTGCACAATTTGGAGGTCGTTTGGCTTCGGTTTTGAATGTTGAAATGCGAGATGGTAACTTCAAGGAGTTCAAAATCAAGGGTGGTTTGGGACCGATTGCAAGCAGAATAAGTGTTGAAGCTCCCGTGGTGAAAGATAAAAGCTCGTTCATTGCAGGTTTTCGCTCGACCTATTCGGATTGGATATTGAAGAAAATCAATGTGCCAGAAGTCAAGCGTAGTTCTGTCTTTTTCTACGATGCGAATTTTCGATATACACACCGTTTGAATCCAAAAAATACCTTGATTTTTGCAGCTTATGCCACACAGGATGACTTTGAATACAACAATGAATTTGGCTTCAATTACCAAATGTTTTTGGGGCAAATCATTTATAAAAGCATCCTCAATGGCAGCACTTATTCTCGTTTGAGCCTTTCGGCAAGTCAATTCAAAAACGAACAAACCGACCTTCAAGGAAACAACGCTTCTGTCCTTCAAAATGGCATCAACTACTTCAAAATCAAAGAACAAATCACCCATACGTCCAGCGATGAACTGAAATTGGATGTGGGGCTTTCGGCTGTATTATACGATTTGCCTGGTCAAAAATTGATTCCTTCGGGAAACCTCACTGTCCTCAAAGAGCAGCAAACAGAATCGGAGCAAGGTTTGGAGACTGCGGCTTTTGTGAATGTGGAATGGGAAGTCAGTCCTAGCCTGCAATTGTTGGGTGGGCTTCGGGCAAATTGGTATGCTTATTTGGGTGAAAAAACGGTGTATGACTACGATGAAGGCTATCCCTACCAAACCTCCAATAGCATTGGAACGAGAACGGCAAGTGGAATCATTGACAGTCGCTTCAATCTCGAGCCTCGCTTTTCGGCACGCTACAAATTGAGTCCAACGACTTCATTGAAGGCGAGTTACAGTCGAGTGTCCCAATACATCAATCAATTCTCCAACAGCGACACGCCCACTCCAAGCAGTCATTGGCAGTTAAGCACCGCCTATATTCCGCCCAAACAAGCACACAGCGTTTCGATTGGCGGCTTCAAAAACTTCAAGGACAACCTTTGGGAAACTTCCTTAGACTTTTATGGTCGCTACTTGGACCAAATTTACGACTACAAAAACTTTGCAGAACTGATTCTAAACGACCACATCGAAACCGAAATCAGAACGGGAATTGGGCGAACTTATGGCATGGAAGTGAGTTTGAAAAAGAAAAGAGGACTATTCAATGGCTCATTGAGCTATACGCTTTCTAAATCGGAATTGAAGGTCGATGACATCAATCGGGGTGAATGGTATGCCTCCAATATTGACAAACTCCACGATATTTCTTTGGTTTGGAATGTGGCGTTCAACAGCAAAACGACATTGACGGTCAACTTCAATTATGGAACGGGACGACCGACCACACCACCTGTCGGAAACTACATTGGCGAAAATGGCTTGGTGATTCCCGTTTACACCAAACGAAACCACCTTAGAATCCCTGACTATCACCGCCTCGATTTGGCTTACACGATGGGCATGGGCTACAACAAAACCAAAAAGTTCAAAACGAGTTGGACGCTTTCGATTTACAATGTCTATGGGCGGAGAAATGCCTTTTCGGTGTTTTATACACAAGAACCGTTTGAACTTCCCAAAGCAAATCGTTTTTCGGTGTTGGGAAGTGCGTTTCCTTCGATTAGTTTTAATTTTGAGACATTCTAAGTAGAATGAAATTTATTCCGTTCATTATACAGTATGGAAATGTTCGGGTTAAAACCCAAACTACTAAAAATAATACAAAATGAACCCAAAAATATTTATACTCTTCCTACTACTTTTCACCTCCTGTTTAGACGAAATCACCTTCAATACCAACGACTCCAATGACGGAAACCTTGTGATTCAAGCCAAACTGACCAAGGGAAACCCCTCCATAATCAGCGTAAAAATCACCCAAATAGGTACATTGCAGGGAGAGAATACGGTGAATCCCATTGGAGTCAATGTCCAAAATGTGCGATTGACCAATGACTTGGGGCAAAACTTGGATTTGACACAGCAAACAAATGTGGGTTCTTATTTTGAAGAAATTCCGAACAATGCCGCACAATTTTCGGTAGAAACAGGGCAGTTGTATCAGTTGCGTATTTTGAAGCAAAATGGCGAAGAAATTGTTTCGGTTTTTGAACAGATGTTGGCGACTCCTTCAATAAACAGCATTGGTCTAGAAATCAAAGAAGGGGTGGTTTTGGATAGGTTTGAAGATGAGCAAACCTTTGAATATTTGGAATATCACATCAACACCAATTTGACTACACCAAGTAGTACAAAACGACCTTTTTTGAAGTGGAATTTTGAAGGAGCTTATCAAATCTGGGATTTACAACCGCCTGAAGTTCCCCCGCCTTTACCACCAAGAGATTTGTGTTATGTTACAGAGAAATTGAACGAAGAAAAAGTGGTGGTTTTTGATAGTAATTTGGTGTCGGATGAAGAACTGCAACAGTTTGCAGTATTGGAGGAGTTTCTCAACTCTCGGTATGTGTATGGTTATTACCTGACTGTTTTTCAAGAATCTTTGAGTGAAGGAGCGTACAATTATTGGAGTCAAGTAGCACAAGTAACCGAGCGAAACGGCGGGCTTTTTGAAACTCCTGCTGGTGAAATAGAAAGCAACTTTAGGAATCTCAACCAGCCCAATGAAGTGATTTATGGCTATTTTTATGCAGTGGAGCAAGATACCTTGCGACGGTATGTTTCGCCTTTTGAGGTAGGAAACCCTTTGCATTTGTGCAGTGAGTTCTCACAGGATTACGACAATGCTCCATCCCAATGTAAGGATTGTCTTTTGTGGGAGGGCAGTTCGTTTACGAAGCCCGATTATTGGGAGTAGCATAGTCAATCCCAATTGATTCCACCTTTAAGACATTGGGATGAGTCATTAATAGATTTTCTATATCGACAGAACTAACAGAATCCATAGGTATTTGATTGATAGTTTTAAAAGAAATGTAAAATTTTTTAATGTTTGATTTCACAAATTTATTTAGCCTTTAAGGCAACAGCTTTAAGTTCATTGGGGTGAAAACAACAGTAATTGTGATAAAATGTATTCGCTAAATTTGCAGTTTACAACAAAATGCTGCTATTTTTGCGGATTGAATTAAAGAAATGCTGTTTTTTTAAAAAAATGGCATTTCTTTTTTACAATAGACCGTAAATTACATTTTAATTCCCAACGCATGATAGTCTTAAAATTTGGAGGCACTTCGGTTGCCAATGCAGATAGAATCAAACAAGTCAAAAACATCATCCAAACTACCTTAGAACGAAGCGAAACCGTAGTCGTGGTAGTGTCGGCTTTGGGTGGCTCGACGGATGTATTACTGGACATGGCAAAGATGGCTGCCGATGGAAATGAGGAATTTAGAGAACAAATTGACGAATTGCGGTACCGACACCGAAGAGCAGCCGAAGGTTTGTTTTCCGAAAAAACGCTGCGAAAATTTTTACCTTTTCTCAAGACCAAAACCCGCAACCTCGAAAATATGTTGCAGGGTTTGTATCTCATCAAAGAACTTTCTCCACGAATCAAAGATTTCGTGGCAAGTTTTGGTGAGTTGCTTTCCTCTTATATGATTGCCCATTATTTGGAAGAAGTCATGGGCAATACGACCTTTTTAGACTCTCGCACCATCATCCGAACCGACAGCGATTTCACCAATGCCAAAGTAGATTTTGAAGTCACCAATGCGAATATCAAGGCAGCAATTGGCGACAAAAAAGGGGTTTTTGTGATGGGAGGATTCATCGCTTCAAATGAAAAAGACATTACCACAACGCTTGGTAGGGGCGGCTCTGACTATACGGCGGCAATTATGGCAGCGGGAATGGGGGCAAAGGAATTGGAGATTTGGACAGATGTAGATGGTGTGATGACTGCCGATCCTCGAAAGGTGAAAAAAGCATTTTCTTTGCAGGAAATGACCTACGAAGAGGCACTTGAAATGTCGCATTTTGGGGCAAAAGTTATCCATCCTCCAACCGTACAACCTGCTTTAGACAAACGGGTTCCGATTCGCATTCGCAACACCTTCAATCCCGCTTTCCCTGGTACATTGATTAGCTTTAGTTCCAAAGACAAGCGACCTGTCAAGGGTATTTCTTCTATCGGAAATGTGGCATTGGTAAGCGTTGAAGGAAGTGGTTTGATTGGCGTATCGGGTATGGCAGGGCGATTGTTTACGGCATTGGCGCAGCAAAACATCAACATCATTTTGATTACCCAAGCTTCATCAGAGCATTCTATCTGCTTTGCAGTCAAACCGATACAAGCCCAAGCTGCAAAAGAAGCTATCGAAGCGGCATTTGCTTATGAAATGCGTTTGCACCAGATTGATGAGGTGAAAGTCGAAAAGAACCTTTGTATTGTGGCAGTGATTGGCTCCAATATGAAAAATACGGTAGGTATTGCAGGGCGAATGTTTGGAGCTTTGACCAAAAATGGTATCAATGCAAGAGCGATTGCACAGGGTTCTTCGGAGTTGAATATTTCGGTGGTTGTGTCACAAGAAGACGATGCGAAGACATTGAATGCCTTGCACAGTGCATTTTTCTTATCAGATACCAAATCTATTCACCTATTTTTGGTCGGTACGGGTTTGATTGGTGCAACACTTGTTCAACAAATTCAACGGCAAGCGACCTACCTCCGCAATACACAATCCATCGAATTGAAGTTGGCGGCAGCGACCAATACCCGCAAAATGTTGTTTGATGAAGAAGGTATTGACTTTGCAGATTGGCAAGAACAATTGCAGGAAATAGGCGAGAAAGCGGACTTAAATGGTTTTGTTCAACAGATGATTGCGATGAATTTGCCCAACAGTATTTTCATTGACTGTACGGCAAGCCCCAATCCAATTCAACATTACAAAACTATTTTGGGCGCAAGTGTTTCGATTGTCACACCCAACAAAATTGCCAATTCGAGCCAATACAACAACTATTTGGAATACAAGGCTTTGGCAAGCAAATATGGTGTTCAGTTTTTGTACGAAACCAATGTGGGCGCAGGTTTGCCAGTTATTAGTACTTTGAGTGATTTGCTAAAAAGTGGCGACAAAGTACTTCAAATTGAAGCCGTTTTGTCTGGCTCATTGTCCTTTATCTTCAATTCGTTTGTAGGCGATGCGGTATTTACCGAAGTCGTCCGAGAAGCCAAAGAACGAGGCTATACCGAACCCGACCCAAGAGACGATTTGAGCGGCAAAGATGTGGCTCGAAAAGCTTTGATTTTGGCGCGTGAAATCGGAATGGAAATCGAGATGGAAGAGATTGAAGTGGAGAATATTTTGCCGCAACCTTGCATTGATGCAGTGACGGTCGAAGCGTTTTTTGAAGCTTTGGAGGCAAATGAGTCTCATTTTTCGCAGATGCGAGATACGGCTGCAAAGGAAGGCAAAGTACTTCGGTTTTTGGCAACGATTACCGAGGAAGGTGCAAAGGTTTCATTGAAGTCAGTTGATAGCAGCAATCCTTTTTCTGGTCTTTCGGGGAGTGACAACATGATTGTGTTCACGACTGAACGCTACAAAGAACGACCATTGGTAGTGAAAGGGCCTGGTGCTGGTGCGGAGGTAACTGCGGCAGGGGTTTTTGCTGAGATTATTGCGATTAGTAACTATCTTTCGTAAGGGTTGTGTTTAGGTGTTTGTGTTTAGGTGTTTGTTGAGCGATGGCGAAATCCCGATTTTTCATCGGGGATGTGTTTATGTTGGTAGAACGTTTTAGTAGTCACGCAAATTAATAACAGAGCATCAGATTGATACAAAATAGTAGTTTTTGAAGTCTTTTGAAACAAGGGTAGCCTTAGAGACTACCCTTGTTTTTTGAGCAAAAAAAAGATTTTGTTGTTTTCTATGAGTCTTGGTTTGATTTTTGAATAATAAGTATTTCTAATTGGAAGGGTTAAAAATGGTTTGAAATGTCATTTTTTGTATATTTGCCCTTCAAAAATTTACGAAAAGCCCCTAATCTACTGTCCTGAAAAAGAATTTATTTACACATGTTTTACATTTTATGTAAACGTGTTACAAGCCTAATTTTTTTATGGGATACGATTATTATGTCAAGGTGATTGGTAGAGTATTGGTAGGATTGAGTTTCATCCTTCAGTTTTTTTGGTTTTTACTCAATTTGGACAAGGAGAAAGAACGCATAAAATCAAAAGCGGCTTACTTCCCTATTAAGTTTTTGTTGTCAGCACTTTACAGTATGATTGGGTTGTTTTTTGTGATTGACTTTTATGCTCCTCATGCCGCTTCTTTTGCAATTGGATTGGTTCTGTTTGAAACTTTGATGCTGGATTCACAAGGCGAACCGCTTACCTTATACCCCAAGAATTATCGTCTTCACGTTTTGCTCTCCAAAATCGTACTGATTGGAGCCTGTTTGATGGTTATAGCTAGGTAGTGGAATGGTTATTAGGGAAATCAAATATTAAACCTCAAATATCATGTAATCGTACATCTACTCTATTCGAGAGCCATTAATAGGTAGATTTAAGAGGTAAGATTACATGACGTATGAATTTTGATTTTTAAAACCTTTCACTTTATTCAATCAACATACAAAACCATTCCCTTCAAATAGTGTCCTTCTGGATGAAAAATATTAACAGGATGATCAGCAGGTTGGCTTAGGTAATGTAAAATCTTGATTTCTCGCCCTACTTCAATGGCTGCCGAACGCACCGTATCTTCAAAAAGCTGTCGTTCAACAACTCCCGAACAAGAAAAGGTAAACAATATTCCGCCTAATTTGATTTGCCTCAATGCTTTGGCATTCAACCTTCGGTAGGCTTTCATGGCTCGGTGTCTGGCTTTCATGCTTTTGGCAAAAGCAGGTGGATCCAATACAATAACATCGTAGGATTGAGGTGCTTCGTTCAGAAATTTGAGAACATCGGAGGTAAAAGATTCGTATTTATTGGAGTCCAATCCATTTAGTTCCATGTTTTCATTTGTCCAATCAATTGCCTTTTGAGAACTGTCCACCGAATGAACCAATTCTGCACCAGCCTTCAAAGCATAAACTGAAAAACCACCCGAATAACAGAAAGTATTCAAGACCGATTTGCCTGCTACATATTTGGAAAGCAATTGTCGATTGTTTCTTTGGTCA
>JBMYXW010000014.1:0-14018 GCA_049608825.1 Chitinophagales bacterium | reverse complement strand
GGTCAGTTGGGTTCATTTTGGACATTGGGATGCCGTATTTGGTCAAATCGCCAATCACAATTTTGCGAATCTGCATTCCTAGCCAATCTCCCAAACCAAAGGGCAACTTGGCTAAAGTTTTGGCGGTCAATTGAACAGGTCGCCCATTAACATCTCTCGGAACAAAATTAATCGGGCTGCGAACCGATATATAAGTATCAACTCCTTTCTCACTCAAATCCAAAGCTACTTCCGCCCCCGTATTACCCATACCCACAACCAGCACTTTTTGTCCTGCAAAAGGAGCAGGTTTTTTGTAGTTGCGGCTGTGAACAATTTCTCCTTGATAGCTTTCTTGTCCTTTCCAAGTCGGAAAATTGGGAATACGGTTGATGCCCGTGGCAATGACCACATTTTCAGCTTCAAAGAATTGTTCAGTATTTGTTTTTACCAACCAAGAACCGTTCTTTTGTCGTCGAATAGAAGTCACTGAAGTATTGAAATGAGGCTGAATATCAAATTCTTTGGCATAACCTTCATAGTATTTCACCAAGTCCAATCGAGGCACATAGGTTGGGTATTCTTTTGGGAATGCAAGGTGTGGTAGTGCCGATAATTGCTTGACTGTATGGAGGTGCAAACGGTCATAATGTTGCGTCCAAGACCAAGCTATTTTGTCATTTTGTTCGATTACTTCAAAGGGAATGTTCATTTTTCGCAAGCGGCCTGCAACGGATAATCCTGCTGGACCTGCTCCGATGATAATATTGGAAATTTTGGTGGTAGGCATATTTTTGTGAATTATTTTGGAGGTGCAATTTAGTAAAAAAACCTCGATTTGCTGAAAATATTTAAATTATTGAAGGCACAAAAGAAGATAATTTTAGAGGTGGTGAAGGGCGGAAATAACTTGACAAAACAGACATAAACCACGCAAAATGCTTCAAATTTTAATTGCTTTAAACTCCTACCTCACCCGTTCCTCCGCCTTAAATGCTCCTCGATTGTGTAAAATCCACTGCGATTCATTCAATGGAGAAACACCTTTGTAAGCACGAACTTTCTCCTCGCCCAAAGCAGTCTTTTCATAACCATCCAAAGTCAACTTCAATCGCCCCTTACCCGAAGTAGTCGCACTAAATTTAATGCCATAATTCATTGATTTAGCCACGGGAACTCTACCTGTCAGCACGAAAAAATCACCCTCAAAAGTAGGCGTGTGGACTTGCCCATCCATTTGGTTGATGTCGCTCACAATCGCCCCCAAAAGTTCCGAATTTGCTTTGATTTGAAAAGCATACATCGGCTCCAACAAATCCGTATCTGCCAAGTCCAAACCGCACATAATTCCCATTGGAGTTGCCAACAAAAAATCACCTGAATTGGAGTGCATCACATGGTCTTCCCCTGCAATCAAAGTGATGTTGAGGTCGGTCACCTCCCAACCCTTGATGCCCTGCTTCAATGACCACGGAACAGCCCGTTTGACCTCGTTTTGGTACTTTTGGGCAATCTCACTCGTGCGTACTTTGGAGGTAAAATTCACGCCACTTCCAAGCGCAGCAGGTTCTATCAAAAAGTCCATAACTGCCCAGCAAGGTTTGGGCATCGTGTAGCGCACAGAGCCTTTGGCAGAACGTTTGGGAGTTTCTTTGTAAATCACCTTTGGAGGTAAAAAATTAGCCGCAATATTGAAGCGGTTGGCAAGGCCATCCTTCAATACTTCCGTTTGGATTGGGCCCAATATTTTGAGGTGAAATTCACGCTCGGATTTATACCATTGAAAATCCAATTGTGGGTCTTCCATATTCAATATTTCCAAAGCTTCGCCCAATTTTTGATAATCTTTTTCTTCTTCCGCAATCGCTTGTACACTCAATACCGCTTGATGAATTTTATTGAAGTCACCTTCAAATATTGCCTCTCCTAAAATATCCCCTGCCAAAACCAAATCAGAAGTGGTGACAATACCGATTTCATTGGCTGCAATCTGTCCAACCTGCTCCAATTTGCCCAGCTTTCGTTGAAATACTTGATTGATTTTAAGCTCTTTTTGCAGGTTTTGTGACCAAACTACATCCTTACTCTTCAATTTCCCACTATACAGCCTCAAATGCGCCAAACGCCCCAATTTGGCATCGTACTCCACTTTGAATACCTTTGCAGAAAGAGTATTTTGTGACGTTTTTTGGGTTGAAAATAAAGTCGTAATCGTGTCTAAAACCGCTTCAATCCCCAAATCCATTTTTGCGCTTCCAAACAATACACCTACCAATTTTTGTGCTTCAATTTGCAACTTGGCTTTTTCCAAAACAGCCGCTAAATCACCCAGATTGCCCTCCAAGAAATCTTCTAAAAATACTTCGTCCAATTCTGCCAAATTCTCAAAGGATTTTTCAAGAATCGGTGTATCCAAATAAGGCTTCAAACTCGTGAACTCCATCACTTTTGGTGCATCATACTGACTGTTATCGCCATAATTCAAAGCAAATAATTGTGCTCCCAAATCCTTTTCAAAGTCTTGAAAAACCTGCTCCAAATCTGCCCCTGCTCGGTCTATTTTGTTCACAAAAACCAATACAGGTAATTCTCGTTCCCGAATACTTTCCCACAAGTTCAAAGTATGTGCCTGCACGCCTTCGACTGCCGAAACCACCAACACAACCAAATCTAAGACCGACAAAGCCCTATCGACTTCTGCCGAAAAATCAATGTGTCCTGGTGTATCGACAAGGTTGATATGTGTGTCTTTCCAAGTAAAATCAACGGTTGCGGTCTTGATAGAAATACCTCTGCTTTTTTCCAAAGCCAAGCCATCGGTTATGGCAGAACCTTTGTCCACACTTCCACGGTTTTTGGTCGTACCAGAAGTATAAAGTAGGCATTCGGTTAGGGAAGTTTTGCCTGCATCAACGTGGGCAAGGATGCCTATGGTTAAGATTTTTTTGAGAGACATAAATTTTTAAATATTCTTACCTTTGTCTATTGTTTGATTTATTTTGGGTTGGGTTTCTGTTCCTTTTTGGGAAGTGTCCGCACATTGCAGCCACAAAGAAAGCATCGCTAAAAAGAGTAGGTATTTCATTGAACCAATTTATTGAAAATGAAGTTAATGATAATATAAATGATTTCCAAAAATATGAATTCTTCTACTAAAAAAACGGCATTGGTGATTGGCGCAACGGGTTTGATTGGTCGTCAATGTGTTGTAGCATTGCTGCAAAATAAGCAATATGATAAGGTGACAACTTTGGTTCGTCATTTGAGTGGCGCAACGCATCCCAATTTGGATGAGCAAATCGTTGATTTTGACAAACTGGAGCAATACAGCCATTTGATGAAAGTCGATGATGTCTTTTGCTGCTTGGGAACAACCATCAAAAAGGCTCGAAGCAAAGAAAAGTTCAAAAAAGTGGATTATGAATATCCGTTTCGTGTAGCTGAAATTGCTTTAGAACAAGGGGCAAAACAGTACTTGATTGTGACTGCAATGGGAGCAGATTCTAAATCCAAGTTTTTCTACAACCAAGTAAAAGGTGAAATCGAGGAAGCTCTCAAAGGTTTGGGCTATTCTGCTCTCCATATTTTTCAACCTTCCCTATTGACAGGTGATAGAAAAGAATTTCGATTGGGCGAAAAAGTAGCGGTTTATGGCTTCAAAGCCTTGAATCTTTTGCTGCATGGTCCTTTGAAAAAATACCGTTCGATTGAAGGAAAAACCGTGGCAGAGGCGATGGTGAAAGCCGCAAATGAAGAGAAAACGGGAGTCTTTGTGTATGAGTCGGATGTTATTGAAGGAATGATTTAAAATTAAAAAACACCTCACCCTGCCAAATATTCAAACCATCAAAGCAGCAGCCCTTCAATAAATTATGAAAATACATACTTTTTCCCAAATCGGACAATTCCACACCGACCACAATGAAGACCACCTCATCACCACTTCAATAGGAGACAAAACACAACTTATTGCAGTCATGGACGGCTGTACAATGGGCATCGAAAGTCATTTTGCCTCCACCTTAATCGGCAAGCTTTTGCGGAAAATTGCGAAGGAAGTAGGCTATCGAATCTTTGCAGAAAAAACACAATATGAATTATCGTTTTTATTGAAGGAAACAATGCGACAATTGTTTTCTCACCTCCAAAAACTTCAATACCAATTGGATTTGAAGCGAGAAGAATTATTGAGTACGCTTATTTTGGGAGTGGTAGATACTTCCAAAAAACAGGCAGAAATATTGGTGGTGGGAGATGGCTTGGTTTGCTGCAATGGTGAACTTTTTGAATATGAACAAGACAATCACCCCGATTATTTGGGCTATCACCTTCAAGAAAATTTTGAAGAATGGTATGCACTGCAAAAACAGCGATTGAGCTTTTCGGAAGTGCAAGATTTGAGCATTGCCACAGATGGTATTTTCAGTTTTCAGCCTTTTGATGTGGGAGTGTATGAAGCTGTTACGGCGGCTGAAATTGTTGATTGGCTATTGAAGGGGAAGGAATTTGAAGAGCATAAGGTGATGTTGAAAAAGAAGGTAAAATATATCGAAAAAACGTGGGGATTGAAGCCCAGTGATGATTTGAGTATGATACGAGTGGTATTTTAGTAGGACGGAATTTATTCCGTTCATTGCTATGTAGTGCCTAAACGGAAACTCTTAATTAATTGAATGTCAAAACAATTATCTCTTTCCGTTTAGGCATTATGTACTCGGGTTAAAACCCAAGCTACTAAAACAAAAAAGCCTCTGCAACTATTTGTTGCAGAGGCTTTTTTATTGTATAAAAACCAGTCGTCAACTAGCCCTTAATCAAAGTTCTGAAATCCAATTTCCCTGCAATGTGTCCTTCAATTGCATCAATCGGAATACGTACCTGTTCCATTGTATCTCTATCTCGAACAGTCACCTGACCATCCTCCAAAGTTTCAAAATCCACTGTCACACAGAAAGGAGTACCAATCGCATCTTGACGGCGATAACGGCGACCAACTGAATCTTTTTCATCGTATTGACACTGTGTCACCCACTTCAATTGGTTGAAAATCTCTCTTGCTTTGTCTGCTATAACCTCTTTTTTGACCAAAGGCAAAACCGCAACTTTCACAGGGGCAAGTACAGCAGGGATTTTCATCACAACACGAGTCGTCATATTACCTTTTGCATCTGGCACTTCCTCCTCTTGAAGGGCATGACTCACCACTGCAAAGAATGTTCTGTCCACGCCAATCGAAGTTTCGACTACATAAGGTACATAACTTTCACCCATTTCAGAGTCAAAATATTGAAGCTTGCGACCAGAAAGTTCTTGGTGATTGCTTAGGTCAAAATCGGTTCGAGAGTGGATTCCTTCGATTTCTTTGAAGCCAAATGGAAATTCAAATTCGATGTCCAAAGCAGCATTGGCATAATGCGCCAATTTGTCGTGGTCGTGGTATTGAAGTTTTGTATCAGGGAAAAGGCTTTTGTGCCAGTTCATGCGAAATTCTTTCCAATAGTGGTACCATTCCATTTCGGTACCAGGCTTCACAAAATATTGCATCTCCATCTGCTCAAATTCACGCATACGGAAAATAAACTGACGGGCTACAATTTCGTTTCTGAAAGCCTTCCCAATCTGGGCAATACCAAATGGAATCTTTTGGCGAGTCGTTTTTTGGACGTTCAAGAAATTTACAAAAATTCCTTGTGCTGTTTCAGGTCGAAGGTAAACCTTGTTGGAATTGTCGCCTCCTTCGCTAGAAGTCGCTCCAAATTGGGTCGAAAACATCAAGTTGAATTGACGCACATCTGTCCAATTTCGTGAACCACCTTCTGGATCTGCAATTTTGCAATCCTCAATGAGCGTCTTCAAATCGGCTAAATTTTCCGATTTTAATGCCTCCACAAAACGCTGGTGAATGGCATCTCGTTCTTCTTGTCGCTTCACTACTCGTCCATTCGTTGCACGAAATTGAGCTTCGTCAAAAGAATCTCCAAAACGTTTTTGAGCTTTGGCTACATCTTTGTCATTTTTTGCGTCAATTTTTGCCAAATGGTCTTCAATCAACACATCTGCACGGTAGCGTTTTTTGGAATCTTTGTTGTCAATCATTGGGTCGCTAAAGGCATCAACATGCCCTGAAGCTTTCCAAATTGAAGGGTGCATGAAAATGGCAGAATCCAAACCCACGATATTTTCGTGCATTTGTACCATGGCTTTCCACCAATACTCTTTGATGTTGTTTTTTAGTTCCACACCATAAGGGCCATAATCGTAAACGGCACTCAAGCCGTCATATACCTCGCTTGAAGGAAATACATAGCCATATTCTTTGCAGTGGGCTATCAGTTTTTTGAAGTCGTCAGTTGATTTTTTCATATTGGGCGCAAAGATAAAATCTTTATTTTAGTTTCTTAGTAGATGCTTGATAGATTCTTTGGATTCTTATTGATACTTAGTAGATGTTCGTCCTCTCTATAAATCATACTCCTACCCTGTTTAACTCCTCTTGCGGTGTAAAAGAGACTTGGTTTCTCTCTCTTACTTCCTACCTCCTATTTCTCAATCCACTTCAATCAACTTCAATTTCTCTATTTCCAAACTGCCTTTGTGCAAAATATGTGGAACAAACACATAGGGAAATACAACTTGTTTATTTTTGATGGCATTTCGAAAATATTCAATGGTAGCCAATCGGAGTTCTTGATAATCAACAAGTAATTTTTCATTGAAGGGAATAAAATCTTCTGGAAAAGCATCGAAAACCCCTTTTTTACGGACAGGATGTAGATAAATGACCGTGTTTTCAGCGTTGAAATTCATTTCAGTGGGATTCACTTCAAAAAAACTCCGAGGTGCATTCAAAAATTTTTTGCCACTTATTTCGTCCAAAGTTGCAAATACTTTTGCTGGGTGAATGGGCGAAAAATGGATTACATCGTTCCACAAACAGTCCAAAATGGGAACTTTTCGAGAGAGTAAAACTTGCCTCCCTTTGTATTTCTGGACAGCTTTTTCGTAAATGTGGGGTTTGACTGTTTTCAGTTCGTTGAGAGGATGCAAATTTTCGCCTTCCAAATTGGAGGGTACTTGATGGTATAAGTGATTCATTTGAAGTTTATTTTAACTAACCTAACTTGTTAAAAATGTCCCTGCAAAATAGATAAAAACGCTTGAATTAACTATTCTGCAATAAAAAACAAAATGATTATTTTGAGTGGCGTGTCTTAAATCAACAGCTCAACAGCAAGTCAGATTGATGTAGATGTAGATAGAATTGACAATTGAAGGAGATAATTACATTTAACATTTTTTATGTAAACCAATTACAATACTTTTGGGTTATTGAAACGATAAACGAATCAAACCAATTGTATGAATGAAATGCTCAAAGTCCACCAACTTACCAAGTCTTTTCGCAGTGGCGGCAAAGTTTTGACTGTATTAGAAGATGTCAATTTTAGTATTCACAAAGGCGATATGGTTGCCATTGTAGGTCCTTCGGGAAGCGGGAAAACGACTCTGCTCGGTTTGTGTGCAGGTTTGGACAGGGCAACTTCTGGAAGTGTCGAAATCAAAGGTCAACGCATCGACCAACTTTCGGAGGATGAACGTGCCGCTATCCGCAACAAACACGTTGGCTTTATCTTCCAAAACTTCCAACTGCTTCCAACCTTGACCGCTCTCGAAAACGTAATGGTACCTTTGGAACTCCGAGGTGAAAAAAATGTCCACAAACAATCAATGGAACTCTTGGAAAGAGTGGGTTTGGCTGACCGACACCATCACTATCCTTCTCAGCTTTCAGGCGGTGAACAACAGCGAATCGCCTTGGCTCGTGCCTTCTCCAACAAACCCGAAATTCTTTTTGCGGATGAACCTACGGGAAATTTGGATGAGGAAACGAGTGTGAAAGTGGAACAACTTCTTTTTGACCTCAACAAAGAAGCTGGAACAACTTTGATTATCGTTACTCACGACCTCGAATTGGCAAACAAAACCCAACGAATTATTCAATTGAAGGGCGGAAAAGTGATTGAAGATAAGGAGACAATGGTGGAAATGGTTGGGTTGTAATATTGCTGTATTGTTGTATTGTTATATTGTTATATTGTTGTATTGTTGTATTGTTGTATTGTTGTATTGTTGTATTGTTGTATTGTTGTAAGATACTGATTTTATGGCTTCTGCGATTATATTTTTAGTTTTTCATTGGTAAATTTGATGAGATGATTGAGGGATTTTGGAAGTTTTTGGAGCTCAGTTGTGATGTACTCCTTTTCTTCTTGGGTAATCAACTTTCTTACAATTGCCTTTCTCGTCCAATCCAAACTTTCTTGTAGTGAGCCAGTACTATAACGATAGAATTTTATTTTATCCTTTTTGTGGTAACGACCAAATCCTTCTGCAATATTTGCGGAGATAGAATCAATCGCTGTCACATATTGTTTACCAACCGTCCATTGAGCAAACTTATCCCACTTCATTACTATCTTCCAAACATAGTTACTGAGTTTGAAGGCTATCATGTAGGATTCTATTTTATTTAAGGTCAAATATTGCTTTTCATCAAACATAGTATATTGTTTTATGGCTGTATTGTTACATTGCTATACAGGTGTATTGTTGATAATCCTCGCTATTTTTTACATACAATTGCTGAGTTCTATAACTATCATAATTCAGCAATACAACCATATAGCAATATAGATAACCATAAAACCACTTAACAATACAACAATTCAGCAATATAACAATACAACCATTATTCCTCATCTTCAATGACTTCCTCTTCTTCTTCCTGAACCAAATCTTGTGGTGGGTCTTGCTTCGTAATACTATGTTTAGCTACGACTTCACTCCAATCGGGTAAAGCATTGTAGTGCCATTTATCCACCACAATACCATCTTTGACAAGTACGACACCTGGATTTGCACGAATCATGGTTTTGATAGGAACAGCATCTAAGTTGTAGAATTTATAAATCTGGTCAGTGAACTTTTGAGCTTGGTCTAAAGTTGAAGCCGTCAGACCGATAATCGGAATATTGTCTTTTGAAGCCTCTTTCATCACTTGATTCACTCTTACGAAGCCTTCTTCTACATTTGATTTCCCAACATTATATGCTCCTACAAAAATGGTGAAACCAGGTCGATTCACAACCGCTTCTGCCACTTCATTGTCAGCATCATCATAAATCATAAAATCCTTGATTGTTGCAGGTTTTCCTTCTTTGATAACTACCTGTTCGGTTTTGTCATTGTCCATCACCCACGTTTTGTCCTTCCATATTCCACTCTCTATATATTCTTTACTTTCTACTTTTTTGATTTCACCTGTACCTTCTTTGACGAGTGTGTACATCGTTTGGACTTCTGGAGGAATTCCATCACTTCGTCCGTCTATCAAGTTCGCTCCTATTTTGTAGGCTCTAAAATCGACAATAGGCAAATTGTTCACGTTTCGCATACTGAATGCAAAAGAGGCAACTGTCAAAACACCCAAAACAATCCACGATAATTTTTTATCAAAAATTAGTTTGATGTGACTGGATAAATACACCATTAGAAAAATTAAGCCCGTCAAAATCACATCTTTGATGAAGGATTCATAGGGTTTGAGCTTCACAAAATCTCCAAAACATCCACAATCTGTCACCCGCATATTGGTGTCTTTGAAGGCTTCCCAAGTAGAAAACTGAAAAAAGGTCGCATCTTTAGGTACATAACCTGTCAGATAGGTGAAGCCCGTTAGAGCCGTGAAAAACAGGGTCAAACCTACATACAAAAACAAGGTGGGTTTGCGTAGAGTGCCTAAAATGAGTGAAACCCCCAACACAATTTCTAATACAATCATAAAAACCGATAAGGGTAATGCAATGCCAATGAGAAGTTCCCAGAAGCCTGTGAACAGTGAAAAATGCTCGGTAAAGACATTGAAGTAGTCTTCAATTTTGATGGCAGTTCCTGTGGGATCTATCGCTTTGACGATTCCAGAGAAGACAAAGAAAGTTCCCAAAAAATTGCGTAAATAGTGAATGCCCCAATTTTCGGGCTTTTTGAGTAATCCTGTAATGACAGTTACACCAACTGCTAAGAGTGCAATCAATCCGACTAGTGAGAATATGTTCATGGTAATGTCTGTTTTGTTTTTTGCTACACAAATATAACACAGATTTTGCAGATAATAAGGAATCTAATATTGGGCTATTGAATTTCCAATAAAGTGTCCTATATTGCTGCAAAGGTAAGCCAAATTTATTTATTAACTAAAAATTTAGTTCAAAGAATTGTAATGAATCAAAAAAACACTTTTTTTGAGACCATACATCAATTAAATTGTCGAGGAAGATTGTTAGATTTGAGTAGCCCGAAAGTAATGGGTGTGTTGAATATTACGCTTGATTCGTTCTATGATGGAGGAAAATATACACAAGAGTCGCTTTTTTTGAAGCAAACAGAAAAGATGCTGCAGGAGGGGGCTGCAATCATTGACGTTGGAGGTATGTCTTCAAGACCTGGCGCAGATATTATTGAAGTCGGCGAAGAATTGAAGAGAGTAATTCCTGTGATTGAAGCAATTGTAAAAGAATTTCCCAAAACAATTGTTTCTATTGACACTATTCGGACAGAAGTCGCAAAGCAAGCTGTTGAAGCTGGGGCGAGTATGGTCAATGATATTTCGGCAGGCAGTTTGGATTCCGATTTATTGGCGACTGTGGGAAAGCTGAATGTTCCTTATGTTTTGATGCACCTACAAGGAACTCCTAAAACAATGCAAATCAACCCTGTTTATGAAAATACTGTGCAGGATATTATAGATTTTTTTATTAACCGACTTCAAACCATAAAACAGGCAGGTATCAAAGATGTAATTATTGACCCTGGCTTTGGTTTTGGTAAAACACTTAGACAGAACTATCAAATATTGCAGCAATTTGACGCTTTTCGATTATTTGACTTACCTTTATTGGCAGGAATGTCTCGCAAATCTATGCTTTGTAAATTATTGAAAGTAAACCCTTCAAAGGCATTGAATGGCACTACGGCAGTGAATGTGATTGCTTTGCAGAAAGGAGCAAAGATTCTGCGAGTGCATGATGTGAAGGAGGCAATGGAGGCGATACAGGTTGTGGAATACATTCACAATCTATAAGAACCCAATAGAATGAGAGATTACAAAAGTTTTGGAAACTTTTGTAATCTTACCTAATCTGGCGTAGCCAGTACCATAAAAAATTCAAATTCAAGTGTCAACTTCAAATTCAAAACCGCACTTGACTTTGGAAAAAAATTAAAGTTTTGCAAAAAAAATGCAAGACTTCAGTGTTTACTGACGGAACAACAACGATATAGTTTGATGCTTTTTTTATTCAAAATAGGTTTTCTGGAAATTGGCTTTGCCGATATATTGGATATATTGGTTTTGACGACTCTATTTTTCTTTGTCTATCGGTTATTGAAGGGAAGTCTTGCCTTCAATATTTTTGTAGGTTTATTGGTCTTATCACTAATCTATTTTATCGTTCAGGCATTGGAGATGACGATGATGGAGCGCATTTTAGGGCAGTTTTTGGGAGCAGGTTTGGTATTGTTGGTTATTATTTTTCAGCCCGAAATCCGACGATTTTTGTTCTTCTTGGGACGCAATACGGGCATTGGTGATCATCAATTCTGGAAGCGTTTGCTCAAAAAAGGGCGAAACAATACTTCTAATAATGAACTTTTGGTCAATTCCATCGCAAGAGCTTTGCAGAATTTGGCTCGCACCAAAACTGGGGCATTGATGGTGTTTACAGATATTGGAGAAGAAAAGTTTTTTGCGACTACAGGCGTTTCGATACATGCAGAAATTTCGAGCAAATTGATAGAAACCATTTTTGACAAACATACACCGCTTCATGATGGGGCGATGGTGATTGCGGATGGTAAAATTTTGGCAGCGGGCTGTGTATTACCTGTTTCTGAGAATCCCGAATTGCCGCCTCGTGTGGGTATGCGTCACCGGGCGGCTGTTGGAATTACCGAAAATATTGAAGCCCACGTTTTTATTGTATCAGAAGAAAGGGGGAAAGTTTCGTATGCTTACCGAAGCAATATCAGAATGAATCTTTCGGATGAAACCTTGCGAGAATTATTGGCGAAGGCCTTGGAGGTTTAGAAGGTTGGCAATTAACCAATTAATATTACAGTTTAACGACAACACCATTCACCTCCAGCCTCCAAAATAAACTACAATGCTGGTAGTACTTTTCCACTGACTTCTCCAAAACCAATCCGAATCCCATCTTTCTCTGCAAAACCTCTCATAATCACAGTATCATAATCTTGAATAAATTTGCGAGTCGTGCCATCAGGCATTTCAATAGGATTTTCGCCTCTCCAAGTCAGTTCCAACATCGAACCAAAACTATCAGGAGTTGTACCACTGATTGTACCACTTCCACACATATCACCAACTTTCACATTGCAGCCATTGACGGTGTGATGCGCCAATTGTTGTGGCATGTTCCAATACATGTATTTGAAATTGGAGCGAGAAATGACCTTTTCTTCACTTTCCCTTGGCTTCAATGCCACTTCTAAATTCACATCAAATCTTTTGTTGGCAGGTGATTTCAAATAAGGCAAAACAGGTATATCTTGCGGATAGTTTTCGATTCGGAAAGGATTGAGTGCGTCAATTGTCACAATCCACGGAGAAATAGAAGATGCAAAACTTTTTCCGAGGAAAGGGCCCAATGGTATGTATTCCCATTTTTGAATATCTCGTGCCGACCAATCGTTGAACAAGACCATCCCAAAAATAGCATCTTCGGCTTCATTAATTGGAATAGAATCCCCCAATTGCGTATTTTTCCCAACGATAAATGCTGTTTCCAGTTCAAAATCCAACAAACGACAAGCACCAAAAACAGGCGTATCTGAACCTGCTGGAATGGTCTGACCTTTGGGACGGTAAACAGGTGTACCTGACACAATGATGGAAGAAGCTCGCCCATGATAGCCAACAGGAATGTGTCGCCAATTTGGCATTAGGGCGTTTTCCTTGCCTCGAAACATCGTTCCTAGATTGGTGGCATGTTCTTTACTTGAATAAAAATCGGTGTAATCACCTACACTTACAGGTATATGCATTGTTGCTGAAAGCCTGTCTATCAGTACGCTTTCGGCATGAGGCTGCAATTCGTTGTTATTGGTTGACAATAATTCGATTAACCTAGTTCTCAAACCTGTCCAAGTGGGTTTTCCCAATGCAATAAAATCGTTCAGTACAGATTTTTGAAAAACCGAAGAAGGGATATTTAAATCGTCTAACAAACCCAAACGAGCAACTGCGTATAAATCAACTATTGAATCACCAATTGCTACTCCTGCTCTTGGTCCTCTACCTTTTGCCTCAAAGATGCCATAAGGTAGATTGTGTATTGAAAAATCAGAATTCAGAGGAACTTCTATCCAAGATTGTTTATTTTGAGCCATCTTTTGTTTTGTTTATTTTTGAAACACAAAATTACATAAATCCTTTTGATGTGAGAAGTGGGAATAGAAAGACAAGAAGCAGGAAATTAGAAAATACCCGAATACAATTACCAACATAAATACAACTATCAACACAAAGACACAAACACATAAAAACGCAAAACAGCTTTCGGTTGTGGTTATCACCTTCAATGAATCTGCTAATATTGCCCGATGTTTGGACTCCGTAAAAAACATTGCAGATGAGATTTTGGTGGTGGATTCCTATTCTACTGATGATACCGTAGCGATTTCAGAGTCGAAAGGAGCACGAATTTTGAAGCATCCCTTTGAAGGTTATATAAAACAGAGAGGCTATGCAGTGGCAAAGGCAAAATTCGATTGCATTTTGGCTTTGGACGCAGATGAGTGTATTTCTAAAGAATTGGAAGAAAGTATTTTGGCTGTAAAGTTGGATTGGAGGTATGATTGTTATTCCATGAACCGTTTGAATGCTATTGGAGGACAATGGATTAGATATGGAGCTTGGTATCCCGACCGCAAAATGCGTCTTTTCAATCGCCAAAAAGCGG
>JBMYXW010000013.1:0-14073 GCA_049608825.1 Chitinophagales bacterium | reverse complement strand
GTGCTGAAATAAATAAAATCAATACATCATTTGGGGCAATATAACCCTCGTTTGCCTTGGATTGTAGCCCTTCAATAGCCGATTGAATATTGATGATGCTCGCTTGTTGCCCTATTAATTTCACCATTTGAGCTTCATTGAAGAGTTTGTTGCCTGCCCCTAATTGATTACCTTGATTTTTGAAGGCATTCGCAAAATCTAAAGCATCTTTTTCGGTGTATTCCAAGTCTGGTGGGTTCGTACCAATAGAAAGTATGTGCAAATTGGGGATTTTGTAAGTGAACATTGGAGCAGCAGGTTTGGAGGGTGGAGGTGAATAAGTTTCAGGCTTATACCTCACAGAAGCTGCGGATAATTTACGAGGGGATATGGCATGTGAAGAAGAATTTGTTTTTTCATACAAAGGTGTTTGCTTCAAAGGGGGAGCTGTTTTTTTTAGGTTTTGATGGTTATTGGAGTCTAAAGATACGGTCGTAACCGACATTTTATCTGTCCCTACATCTTCTTGGCTCAACTCCATGTCGAATCTGATTTTGTAGTTAACCATAAAAGGTTCGTGGTAATAACTGTCGGTCTTGGAGGTAGAATAACCTGCCATTATCAATTCATCGTTTGCGCCCAACAACAAGTCATAGGCTTCATCATCGCCTTTTCCTCCAAAAAACTGCTCACCTAATTTTTCTCCTTCTTCGCTTGTCCAAACTGTCCAAGCATCATAACTGTTATTGAAGGAATTTTGAGTAGAACCCGTGAATACAAAGGTTTTGTCACGCATTTGTACCAAAGCATTTGCATATTCATTGGCATAACTTCCATGCGTTTTTTCCCACTCCAGTTCGCCCATAGCATCCGTTTTGACCAACCAAGCATCTTTGTTTCCCTGCCCAGCAGAATTGGTGTATCCACAAAAAGCATACCCTCCATCTCTTGTAGCAATGACTTGACAAGCTTCATCTTTTGCATAACTTCCATACGTCTTTTCCCAAATTGGGTCGCCCGAATGATTGACTTTCATCAACCAAGCATCCATATTATTCGGCTTGCTGTTCACTGCAATATTTCCCTGAATCAAAAAACCTTCTTTCACTTCAATAACCGACTCAAAGCCTGCCATATCAAATAAATCAAAAGGTGTATTCCACTCCATCAGTCCTTGCTCATTGAGTTTGGCTATCCACGCATAATAAAAAGGAGAATTGGGAGTAGATTTAACGTGTCCAACCAATAACAAGCCACCGTCAGAAGTCACAATCATGTCCATCGCTTCAACCCAAGCATGGGTAGCATGGTGTTGGTCCCAAATCAAGCGTCCCGACTGGTCAGTTTTGAGGACATAGGAACGACAAGTCTCTCTATTCTGTCCATATACCGAGATTAAAATGGCATAGTTATCATCCAAAGTCTGAACAATTTTATTGACCACAAAATCGTTATCATCCCTAAAAGTCTTGTGCCACTGCAATCGAAGATTGTTTGAAATTTTGCCCATCCAAATATCTGGACCTTTCATTGCCAATGATTGTGTAGTCCCAACTACCACAAAATCATTGTTGGATGTTTTAAGCATACTTTGTATATCACTGTGAACATAGTTGCTAAATGTAGCAAACCATTTCTCTTCCGCAAAACCTTGTGCAAACAAGGAATCACTCATAAATAAGATACAACAACAGACTAAAAAATGATGTTTCATAGGTGCATTTTGAACCAACTTGATGTATTCAAGCTTCAATAATTGTGCTTAGTTTCTGAAAATTAAACTTCTATTGTAGGAGAAGTATCATAGTTTTGTAAAAAAACGACACGAAATCAGGTTCATTTGGGTGGACGGGATGGATTAAATTGAAAAAATGCCGAACTTTTATTCTTGATTACAATAGACCATGATAAAAACGCTTTTTGTTTCCTTTTTATTTTTTGCAGCAACAATGACAGCCATTTTTGCACAAGATTCAGATGAATCTCATGCCTCTATTAAGGCTGAACAGTCCTTGTTTTTTGAGCAGACTGAAAATCTTGATAGTATCAATATGGAGTTTTTTGGAATTCCAAAAGAAAAACTTTCAAAAAAGATTCGTTCTAAAGAATGTACACTCAAAAAAGACGTATATGGTTATCATCCATACTGGATGGATAAATACTACAATACTTATGACTACGGATTGTTATCTACGTTTATTTACTTCTGTTATGATTTGAATCCAAAAACAGGGGGATACAAAAGTATTCACCGATGGAAAACCAGCCCTTCGATTGCTGCTGCAAAAAAAGCAGGGAATAGAGTCGAACTTTGTTTGAAAAGTTTTAGTCGTCACAAAACTTTTTTGACCAATCGAAAGGCATGGGAAAAACTGGCAAACAACCTAATTGAACTCCTTGATGCTCGCAATGCAGATGGAATCAATATTGACTTTGAAGCCGTTCCGAAAAGTCAAGCCAGAAACTTGGTGGAGTTCTGTAAGTATCTTTCTCTAAAACTGAAGAATGCAGGACTTAGAGACAAGGTAACTGAAGAAATAAAAGAAATCAGCATTTCTATGGCGATTCCTGCTGTAGATTGGAATGGTGCATTTTTACTATCACGATTAGACCCTTATATTGATGCTTTTTTGATTATGGGCTACGATTATCACTACAAATCCGCAAAATTAGCAGGTCCAGTAGCACCTTTAGATCATGATTCTCGTTGGTATAGTACTTCTATTAGTCGAAGTATCAATAACTATCTAAAAAAAGGAATTACTTCCTCCAAGTTAATATTGGCATTGCCCTATTATGGATATGAATGGAAAACTCACAGTGCCCAAGTTCCTTCCAAACGCCAAACCAATACGAAGGGGAAAGCAAGGGTTTATTCCCAAATCAAAAAACTTCTGAAAAGAAAAAATACTGAACCTGAATGGCACTACGAAAGCAAAACTCCTTACATTACCTTCAAAAGCGGTAAAACTGTTCGTCAACTTTGGTATGAGAATGAAGTGAGTTTGGAAAAAAAATACGACATCGTGAATGGGCGAAATTTAGGAGGTGTAGGTATTTGGGCATTGGGTTACGACAATGGGCATCCCGAATTATGGAATTTATTAGAGGACAAATTCCTGCGTTGTCAAAACAACAACGAAACGAGCATTCCCAAAACTCATCACGAAGACTGCAAACCTACTACAAATATTCTGAAAATCAACGAAGCATACCCTACTGATTTCACAATTCGATTTGAAGACAAAGACGAATGTGAAGAAGGGTGGTCGGGCATGTATTATCAAGTATTGGAGAAAAATAAAGAAGAATGGGTTGGCAATTTTTACAATGGTTTCTTCAATGATAAATTTGAAGGAGCGAAGTTGTCACCTCATTGGACTCCTTTTGAAGGACTTTGGTCAGCACATGCCAATCGTCTCTATCAAGGACGACAAGACCAAAGCAATACCAATTTGTACACTTCATTGATGCAACGAGATTACCACAGCTATTTATATCATTGGTGGGGAAAAATCGGAGGAGATGGGAATAATCGACGTGCAGGCTTGCATTTTTTTGCAGATGACCCAAGTGCGGTGAATCGGGGCAACTCTTATTTTGTATATTACCGAGTGGACTCCAAACAGGTCGAAATTTATAAAGTAAAAAACAACCGATTTAGTCGAAAAGCAGTACAGCCTTGTGAAATGGATGGCAATACAGATTATGACTTCAAAATCACCTACAATCCCAAATCGGGACTCATTGAAGCCTATCTTGACAATCGACTGCTTATTCAATGGAACGATTCAGAACCTTATACTTATGGCGAATACATTTCTTTTCGCACTGGAGATTGCTTTTTTAGTTGTGATTTCTTGAAGGTGTATAAATCAAGAGAAAGTTCAGAGACGATTAGTGTAGGAGCAACACAGCAGGATGACTTGCAAAAGAAAGATAAAACAGGAGAAACCTCCTTTTGTAGAATAGTTTCAATTGCCAAAAACAAATATAATCAATGGAGTGCGCCCGATGTGAAGGAAACAAGGATTGAGTAAGAAACTTCAATAAAGTAATCTTCCAATTTAGGCTTTTGTAGTTTTGCTCACACAGTTCTCAATTGTAAACAAAACCTGTCTTCTTCAAAAACAAACTAAAAAGTCTCAACCTCACGACAATTTTTAATCCCAAATATGGGTTTCTCTTGAATCTGTTCCTTTACTCGTTTTGATGTTCAATAGATGTAAGATAAATAAAATGGCTGATAGTAATAATATTTCCATGGGTCAGCTGGCTTGATAAAGGTTATTAAATAATTAGGTATTTATGTAAATAGTAGATGCATTGGTTTGAAGTTTGTTTAAAAAATATTGATATTTTTGTTTTTAATATAAAAAAACAAAAAATTTTCTATTCTTAATCTTTTGTAACAAAGACGTATTTCAACATCCAAACGTTGCACGATAATCCTCGAAAAATTGAGAAAACCAAAAACAAAGACGTATTAAAAAAATGAAAAGTATAAGAGTATGGAGAGGTAATAGAGTGTGGAATTGTACCAAGCACAAAAACTATACCGTTTTTACAAACTCTGTGTAGTTGTAGGTCAGTGAAGATTGTGGAGTCTTATATTGTTAAACGAGAACTTGACTAAAAAAGTTTCTTTATAGGGATTAAAGTATGGCTTTTTTGTGTTAAGGTTTTGTTAATGAGATTTAGTTAGCACTTTTACACTGTGAATTTCACAAACATTCCTTCAAAAAACGCCTCATTTCATTCATTTCCTAAGACTTGATATTTCTAAAAATGATATCTAATCGGCGCATCAAAATTCTTTTCTTTCCTCTTGGTGCATAGACAAATCCGAAAAGAGTAACCCGCCTTTTATTAACCACATCATTAAAGGAGTAGGTTACAAAAGGTCCCCCCATAAAGTCTTTTTGCATACTCCAAAGCCCCAAAGTTCTGACTGCTTTACCTGTTTTAGTTTGTGTTACTATTTGCTCGAATGGGATGTATTTATTGGATGGATAGAGATAAGAACCTTCATTGTCTGTACCAACCAGCTTTCCCATTTCGCTGATTTTTTTGATTGGATAAGCTTGGTCAATAGGTTTGAGTTCCTCTTCATAAGGTTCGGTCAAAACCATAATATTGCTGACTTCTTCTTTTAGGTGATTGTCGTGACGTATCCACAGCAGAGTATCAGTTTTCAACACTTCTCGGTAAATGTTTGGCACATCAAAATCAAGCGCATAATCGTCTCTAAATATTTGGGTTAGTCCTTTACTCTTGCCAGATACATAGGCATTGTTGAAAGCTTTGATATCCTCCATTTTATACAGCATATTGGTGAAGGTATCCTGCATATCCATCAACTTATTCTTGAGGCTTATGGCATCTTCTGCATAAATGTAAAGAACCTGTTGAGGAGTTGCCCATACATCTTTTCGCATAAAGTAAGGAGGGCGTTCTTTGCCTTGGTTTTCAAATTTACCCAATTGTTCTTTGACCATTCGAGCCGTAGCATGATCTTTGGATAGGTCTGCGATAACTAATATGCTTGCACTTCGCTTCAATAAGTCGGTTATGCCTTCCTTTGGTACTTGACTTAGGCTAAAAATCGGTTCAGATTGAGGCAATACCCGAAAGTCTTTCATAAATACCTTTCTGACCGTTTCGCCTTCGCTATCTCGCCATTCTTCTTCATCCATAATCAATAGAATCTCATCTACTCTTCCCGATGAATTGGGTTGGTAATTAACAGCAGTCTTCATTTCGTCGTTGGTACAAGAAGAGCATAAACAAAAAGTGATAAATACTAAAAAAAAGATATTTCGCATTTGTAATTTTTTATGGCGGCAAGATAGTAGAATTCAACCAAAGCCGCAAAGTCAAACAAGCAACTGCAGGGATTGAAGGAGTAAGTGTTAGAGATTTTATTGTGAATGTAACAATTCACAAGTTTGTGAGTAAAGGCTAAAGGTTGTTTTCTTTTTTGATAGATTGAACATAATTCAAAGGAACTTCATAAATATTGGCAATTTGCTTGTCTGTTAATACAGCTAATTTTAATAGGCGAGTAATAGCTTTCAACCTTTCTTCTTCTGCCTTCAATCTTTCTTCTTCTGCTTCTAAACGAAGCCTTTCTAACATTTGATCTATTGTCTCCCCATATACCCCTCTAACCATTCCATCCAATAACATTTTATCTAATTGCGTAAAAACCATTTCTTTACTTTTTTGATAGGGTTTGAGAATATAGGCTACAAATTTCTGCTCATATTTTTGAGGAAGAATCATTAAATTCATCACGAAACTCACCAAAGCAACAATTTTCTGTTCGCCATAGTTTCGTTTTTTCGCAAGTTCTACCAATTTAATCTTTAGTTTTATTCTCTTTTCATAATCGCTTGTACTTGTCAAAATATATTTACAGGCTAAGACAACAATAGCAAATGGATTTTTATTGGCTAACAACTCCTTTTCATTTGGGTCTTTTACATTGTAACTGTTGAACCTATAACTTATTTCGGTATTTCCAAAAGATTCTTGGAAGTAGTCATGTATTTTTGGTTTTGAAGCCCCCACATAAATAGCTATAGCAGCAATCTTTCGCTTGTACTTATCCCTTGTCCTATAATAATATACAAACATTCTTTCCGCAAAATCCTTTTCACTAGTAGCTTGTATTTCAATATGAATAAGCACCAAACGCTGCTCACCATTTTTCAAGTGTACTTCTACAATATTGTCTTTGATTTTGTCTCCTTTCTTTTTAGAGCTTCCTGCAATTTTTGGAATATCTTGCTTCAAGAAGGTTACTTTCTTTGTAAAATCAATAAGTGGATATAAATCTGGCATAAAGAACTGAATAAAATCTTCAAACAATTCTTCAATAATTACCTTCCATTTTCCGTCATAATCAATGACGTTGTTTTCATTACTCATGGACCATTTTTTTTGAATGGTTTAATTATTTTATATTACACTCCAATAACTTCTGCCCTCCCAAAAAACCTTCCAATTTGTCGCCAATCACCACAGGTCCAACCCCCGCAGGTGTACCTGTAAATATCAAGTCACCAATTTGAAGCGTAAAAAACTGAGAAATATAGGTAATCAAATAATCAAAGTTGAAAATCAAGTCTTTTGTATTGCCTATTTGAGCCGTTTCTCCGTTTTTGGTCATCGAAAAATCAATGTTGTTCACATCACCTACTTCTTCAATGGAAAGCCATTTGCCAATAGGAGCAGAACCATCAAAACCTTTGGCAAGCAACCACGGATGTCCTTTGGCTTTGAGTTGAGTTTGGATATCCCGAGCCGTAAAGTCGATACCCAAGGTGACTTCACTGTAGTATTTGTGAGCAAATTTGGGAGCAATATGCTTGCCCAATCTGCAAACTTTCAGAACGATTTCGATTTCGTGGTGGATGTCTTTGGAGAAGTCGGGATAGAAGAAAGGGCGATTTTCACGTACCAATGCTGTTTGTGGTTTGGAGAAAACAAGTGGTTTTTTGGGTACAGGATTGCTGAGTTCTTTGGCGTGTTCAACGTAATTTCTACCAATACAAAAAATTTTCATAAGGAGAGGAATTGAAATGTTAGATAATAGGTAAACCGTCGGTTAATTGAAGGTATTCATGGTTCTATCAATACCCAATGTAGCAAAACTTTTGATGGCTTCCACGCTTTTTTTGATGTGTTTGTCCAAATCCATATTTTCCTCCTCAGTCCATTTGCCCAATACATAGTGGATTTGTTGCCCTGGAGAAAAATCATTGCCTATTCCAAATCGAAGACGAGGATATTTGTTGGTATTCAATTGAAGGGTGATATTTTTCAAGCCATTGTGTCCGCCGTCATTTCCTTTGGGCTTCAATCGTAGTTTACCAAAATCGAGATCTTTGTCATCAACCACAACCAAAACACGGTCAATGGGAATTTTCAATTGTTGCATCCAATAACGAACCGCTTTACCACTTAGATTCATGTAAGTGGTTGGTTTGATGAGGTGCAACAATCGTCCTTTGTATTTAACTTCTGCTCTGTGAGCAAGACGTTCGAGCTTGAAAGGGGATTCGTATTCCTCCGCCAATTTATCTACAATATCAAAGCCAATATTGTGTCGTGTTCCGTCATAATCTGCTCCAATATTGCCCAATCCTACTATCAAAAATTTACTCATAACTTTTTTGGAAAATAAATTGAGGTTTACTCTAAAAAAATAAACCGATGATTGCTTATCATCGGTTCATTTATTTTACTCTAATGCAGAGCATTCCTACTAAGCATAAAATATTTCTTATCATTTAGGCCAATTAAAAAATCAGATTGGCACATCAAAATACAACACCTTACAGTAAGTATTAAGCTTTCTTTGCCTCTTTGGCTGCTTCGGCTGCGGCACTTCTCAATGCTCTTGTAATATCAACAGAAGCAATAGGAGAAGCAGGTGAATTCTGTACTTCTATGCCTTCAATATTTACAGACTGTACTCGTACTGATTTGCCTACTTCAAGTTGGGTTACATCCACATTGATTTCAGAAACCAAATTTTCCGGCAATGCTTTTACTTTCAATGTACGCATTTTGAGCATTAACTTACCACCATTTTTTACACCAAGAGCCAAACCTTTCAAACGAACAGGAATTTTGGTGTAAATAGGGCGACCGTCTATCAACTCTTGAAAATCAACGTGTGTAATCGCATCTGTTACAGGATGATCCTGAAAAGACTTGATAATTGTCTTGTAAGTATTACCTTCAACTGTGATAGATACCGTGTTAAAATCAGGTGTGTTAATCAAAGGACGTATTGCCGAGAGAGGAACAGAGAAATGTACATTTTTTTCTCCACCATAAATTACACATGGAACCAGCCCTTCTCTTCGAATTTGTTTTGCAGCTTTCTTTCCGCTTGAATTGCGAATAGTTCCTTCAATTGCTATTGCTTTCATTTTATATGTATTATTATCTGTGTTTTTGAATAAACAACGAACTTATAGAACGGTTTTCTAATAATCTCTTTATCGATTTGCCAAATAAAGGTGCAACAGATAGCACGTTTATTTTGGTGCATTTTTGTTTTAATGGAATCGTATCACATACGACTAATTCTGTCAAGGCAGAATTTTCGACTCTTTCGTAGGCATTTCCACTCAATACAGGGTGCGTACATATAGCTCTTACACTTTCTGCCCCTTTTTCTTTGAGTGCTTTTGCAGCACTTGTCAATGTTCCTGCTGAATCTACAATGTCATCAACAATCACCACATTTTTTCCTTCCACATCCCCTATTACAGTCATTCCCGCAACCTCTCCTGCTTTTTTTCGATACTTTTCGCATATCACCAATCCTGCATTTCCACATTTTTGAGCAAAGAGTCTCGTTCGGTTTGCACTTCCTGCATCTGGTGAAGCAAAAGCTAAATTTGGTAGTTCCAAACTCTGAATGTAAGGTACAAAAATAAGAGAGCTGTCCAAATGATCCACAGGAATATCAAAGAAGCCTTGAATTTGAGGGGCATGTAAATCCATCGTCATCAAACGATTAGCTCCTGCTCCTACCAGCATATTTGCCATCAATTTGGCTGCAATTGGTACTCTTGAGCGGTCTTTTCTATCCTGTCTTGCATAGCCATAATAAGGGATGATTACGGTGATGTATTTGGCTGATGCTCGTTTTGCTGCATCAATCAACATCAACAATTCCCATATATTGTCAGAAGGAGCAGTAGTCGATTGTATCAAAAATACGTGATGACCTCTTACAGATTCTTTTAGTTGTGGTTGAAACTCTCCATCGCTAAATACCAACACCTCTACTTCACTCAAGGGTTGATCATAAGCATCTGCAATTTTTTCTGCTAATTCTTTAGAACTACGACCTCCAAATAATTTTATTTCCGAATTCATGTTTATGTTTTGATTTCGGAGCGCAAAGGTACAAAATTAATTAGATTATCCGAACTATAAACTCTTCAATAGTTCTACTGAATCCTAGTACTGATCATTCTCGCCAATACATCAATTGCCACTTCATTCTTGCCTCCTCTCGGTACAATAATATCTGCATACCTTTTTGCAGGTTCGATGAATTGTTGGTGCATTGGCTTCACCGATTTTTCATAGCGTTCCAATACTTCTCGTACATTTCTACCTCGTTCGAGAATGTCTCGGTGGATAACTCGAATCAAACGATCATCTGCCGCTGCATCTACAAAAACTTTGATGTCCAACAAATCTCGAAGCCGAGGATGTGTCAATATCAAAATACCTTCTACAATCACCACATTTTTGGGAGACATAGGAATCGTCTCTTCAGAACGAGTACAAGTCAGATAGGAGTAAATAGGAACACCTATGTCCTCTCCATTTTTTAGACTGCGAACATGCTTGACCAATAAGCTGAACTGAATCGCAGCAGGATGGTCAAAATTCAATTTCTGTCGATCTTCTAATGGCAAATGACTGTTGTCTTTATAATAATTGTCTTGAGGAATAACTGACAAATTCGCCTCTGGAAGACGAGCCATAATTTTTCTGACCACAGTTGTTTTCCCTGCTCCTGTTCCACCTGCAATACCAACAACTAACATTTAAGATAATATTTCATGTTTAAAAAAAGCTCGTTTTTAAAGCTTACAACTCAAAAACAGCAAATCAAAATCCAAAAAACTGCTAAAAACCATGAGAAATGCCACCGTTACGTAAGAATATCAAAAAGGTTACAAAATTGGCATTTTATTTGTCTTAATAATTGCACGAGCAGATTATTTGGTTTAACTTTATACGAAAGTAGAATTTTTAACCCTACTAATCACTATTATAAGCTCATTTTTTTAAAAAGCTATTCTATTAGAGTTTATTATATAGATTTTCTATTATCAATTATTTTTTATTAGAAAAAAATTATAGCGATTATAAATTCTACTTAACAGACAATATTTTTTTAGGTCTTTTTCCCGTTACAGATCCAATTTTGAACATCCACCCTAATAAAAATATCAGTTATTAAACCGTGCAAATTAGTTGTGTATATGTGTGTGTAAACAGCTAAACCCCATTGTTTAATATTCAAACTAAGGTGTTCATGAAATTTATTAAAAGACAACTATGGTGTTTCCTTACACTATTAATGCTTAATAGTATATTAGCAAAAGGACAAATAGGTGTATCTACAGATGACTTACTAAGTATAGAGGCTTCTATTCAAGAAGGCTACAATGCTTTTGCAGCAGAACCTTCTGGAGTTAGCTTGGTCAACCAAGCTATTTCATCTGGAAATTACAGCCTATTCACAACAATCCTCAACAATACACACTCCATATCCCAAAAGGACATATTCTCTATCTTCTCAAAAGCTATTGATTACAAACAGTCAGATATAATTGAGTATTTGTTGAGCAAAAATCTTCACACAAGTATCAACAATACAGAAATGTACAATCTTATATTTCTTGCCATACACTATGATGATGTCGATATTTACCAATTATTGACTGAAAATACTCCAACAAGTGTCGAAGAGTATAAAGACTTTTTGTTTGTAGCTACTAGAAGTAATCGCTTCAATGTTTTCTCCTGTATTTTCAAAAATGAGAACATCCATTCTTCCGAAAAAAACACAAACGAATCTCTCATACACGAAGCTGTTGAAGCAGATAGTTTTTCAATAGCAAAATTTTTGATACACAAAGGCGCTGATGTAAACGCTCTTACCACGAATGGACATACACCTTTACACCTCACCAATGACTTCAAGATAGCACAATTACTCATTAAGAATGGTGCTCTCATAGACATTAAAGACAATAAAGGGCATACTCCCCTTTATTATGCACAAAAAGCAAAAGATACCGCTATGGTTCGTTTGCTTAAAAGTGCCTCACAAAAGTAAGTACATTACTACCTCAACTCATGGCTCCGTCTTAAATGTGAAAATTCCGCATACTATACACCAACTTTAATATGCTTTCACATTTAGCATGGAGCTTTTTACTTTCCAATAGGAACTAAATCTCTCCAATTCCTGTTGTCCTACAAAATTTTTCTTCATATTTGCATTTTTTCTTTTTAACGAGAAATTTCCCATGAACTTTATAGACGAACTTCGATGGCGAGGAATGTTGCACAATAGCACTCCTGGAGTAGAAAAACTGTTGGAAAACGAAAAGCCCGTTGCAGCTTATTTGGGTTGCGATCCTACTGCTCCTTCATTGACCATCGGCAACTTAGCATCTTTGATGATGTTGATTCATTTCCAAAAAGCAGGGCACAAACCCATTGCCCTAGTTGGAGGTGCAACGGGAATGATTGGCGATCCTTCTGGAAAATCAGCCGAGCGTGAATTGAAGTCCGTAGAAGTTTTGCATTACAATGTCACTCAACAAAAGAAAATCCTTCAAAAACTACTCGATTTTGACCATCCTGTGAATGGTGCAGAATTGGTGAACAACCACGATTGGTTCAAGGGTATGCCTGTATTGGATTTCTTGCGAGACATCGGAAAAAACTTGACGGTCAACTATATGATGGCAAAAGATTCGGTAAAAAATCGTTTGGAAACGGGGCTTTCCTTCACCGAATTCTCTTACCAATTGATTCAAGGCTACGATTTTGTGTACTTGAATAAAAACAAAAACTGCAAAATCCAATTTGGCGGAAGCGATCAATGGGGTAATATGACCGCAGGAACAGAACTGATTCGCAAAATGTCGGCTGAAGGTGAAGAAACCGAAGCCCATGCTGTCACCTGTCCATTGATTACCAAAGCAGATGGCACCAAGTTTGGTAAAACCGAAAGCGGCGCAGTATGGCTCAGTCCAGAAATGACCTCTCCTTACAAATTCTACCAATTTTGGCTCAATTCTTCGGATGAAGATGTCAAAAGATACATTCGCATCTTTACGCTTTTGGATAGAGAAACCATTGAAACATTGGAGGTCGAACACAATGAAGCTCCACATCGAAGAATCCTTCAAAAACGACTGGCACAAGAAGTAACGACTATGCTACATGGAACTGAAGCCTACGACATAGCCATACAAGCTTCTCAAATATTGTTCGGAAAAGGAACAAAACAAACCCTCCGCAATTTATCAGAAGATGATTTCTTGGATATTTTTGCAGGTGTACCTCAAATTGAAGTGAGCCAAGGGGCTATTGAAGAGGGTATCAATGTGGTTGATTTTTTGTCGGAAGCGACCCAGCTTTTTTCTTCAAAAGGAGAAATTCGTAGAGGTATCAAAGGCAATGGAATCAGTATCAACAAAGAAAAGGTATCGGATATGAATGCGACAACTACAATAGATGATTTGATTGCAGGAAAATATATTTTGATGCAAAAAGGAAAGAAAAGCTATGCAATTGGAGTAGTGAATTAAATCTGAATTTCTCCGATTAGGATTTATTCTTCAAAAAATCCAAACAAAAGACTCATTTCAATCTCGAAATGAGTCTTTTTGTTTTAGGAACTCCAATAAAATACGTTCCAAATTTAAGGAGAAGGCTTTGTAGTTTAAGGTGAGCGAAAAATAACCTGAATTACTGACCCATACAAATAAATATTTTATACAATATCACTAATTACTTTTCCTCCACTTTGATGGATTGAAGTAGAAAAAAGAGTCACAACAAAATTCGTTGTATATTTGCAGCTTCATTCCGAAATGACATCACCTACAAATTGTCATTTCTCAAACAATTTATATGTCATTTAATGAATTAGGCTTATCCGAACCCTTGTTGAAAGCTGTTAGCAAGAAAGGATATACAGAGCCATCCCCCATCCAAGAAAAAGCAATTCCATTGATTTTAGAAGGAAAAGATGTTTTGGCATCTGCCCAAACAGGTACAGGAAAAACGGCAGGTTTTACCCTCCCTATGCTTCAAATTTTGTCTGAAGGTCCCAATATGAGAAAAAGACCAATTCGTGCGCTCGTACTAACTCCTACACGGGAATTGGCGGCTCAAGTATTGGAGAATGTCAAGGACTACAGCAAGTTTGTGGACATTCGTTCTACCGTAATTTTTGGAGGTGTAAATCAAAATCCGCAAGTAAGAGCACTCCGAAATGGTGTAGATATTTTAGTTGCTACACCTGGT
>JBMYXW010000012.1:0-14382 GCA_049608825.1 Chitinophagales bacterium | reverse complement strand
CGGACATCACTCCGGCAATCAACACGCACGCATTATCTCATCAATGTATTATCAGCAGGAGTTTTGATTTGGAAATATCAAGATTTGGTGGAAGTAGAGGTGGATGAGAGGGAATGGGTAAAGGAAAGAGGATGATTGTTTTTTTATGAAATGGTGGGCAGATGACGGTAAACGAAAAACAATTACCACCGCAAAACCCCAAACACAAAATCAACATAAACACAATTACCAACATAAACACATAAAAAGTATGATTGCTTACGTCAAAGGACCTCTTACCCACAAAACCGCTACCTATGTTATCATTGAAGCAGGTGGCATCGGTTATCACATCAATATCAGCCTAAACACCTACGAACAGATTCCTCACACAGGCATCTGTCAGTTACACACTTATTTCCATGTTAAGGAAGACATCCAAATGCTTTATGGTTTTGCGGATGCCGATGAAAAAGAACTATTTGTACATTTAATTAGCGTTTCGGGCATTGGTCCCAACACTGCTCGAATCATGTTATCTTCACTCAAAGCCAACGAAATTCGCCAAGCTATCGTAGAAGATAATGAGAACTTGATAAAATCAGTAAAGGGTATTGGTGTAAAAACAGCAAAAAGGCTAATTTTGGAGCTGAAAGACAAACTCAGCAAAGGTTTTGACCCGACTTTGAATTTACCCACATCGCACAATACATATAGAGAGGAAGCGTTAAAAGCACTGTTGGCTTTGGGAATCGCCAAACCTATGGCACAAAAGGCTCTCAATAAGCTGATAAAGAGCAAAAAACCTATCAACAGTGTCGAAAGTATGATTAAAGAAGCCTTGAAGCTCTTGTAGCCACAATGCTCAAAAATCATTACCTTTGCCTCCCTTTATGTAAACCCCAAATACAAAATTCAAGTTCAAATTCAACAAAAAGTTTGATTTACAAATAACTATGTTTGGGTTTGTTTTTTGAATTTGAGTTTGAATTTTCAGAGCAACCTATATCAAAATATACGAATACACGTGAGTTGGAAAAAAAGTATATTCATAAGCACCATCACTACTTCTTTAGTATTGATGTTCTTTGGCGCAATTGGAGGCAACAGCCCATCTATAATTTTGAACCTTTTGCCCACAGCCTTACAGCCCGAATCCATTGCTCCAGTAGATTCTATCATCTATCCCATTGAGGATAGAGAAGGAGATTTTGTAACCGAACAAAACAAAAATCCCTTCAATCTTGATGACCCTGCATCTATTGAAAAGAAGGTGGAATACGACCCTGAATCGGGCAATTACATCGTCACCGAAACCATTGGAGGTGTTCCTTATCGTTATGAAACCTATTTGACTTTTGATGAGTATTGGGAAAGTCGGCAAAACAATATGCAGCAAGACTATTTCAATTTAAAGGCAAATGAGGAAAATTCAAGTCTTTTGAGTGGCATTCTTCCAGATTTACCAAAAGTTTTCAAAAATGGTTTTCCTGGAGGAGATGGAGCGATAGACATTCGACCAACAGGTAGCATCGACCTGTTTTTGGGATTCCAAAAGCAAAATATCAAAAACCCTTCCGCTATTTACCGCCAAAACAATCGAGTCACACCCGATTTCAAACTCGACATTAATGTAGGAGTAACAGGTAAGATTGGAGACAACATCAATTTGAACCTCGATTACAATACCCGTTCTATATTCAATTTTGAAGATGTTGTGAAACTTGAATACACAGGCGAAGAAGACGATATTATACAAGAACTTAGAGCAGGAAATGTAGATTTTAGAACCCCCTCACAACTTATTCCTGGATACCAAAATTTGTTTGGCCTTCAGAGCAAATTGCAGTTTGGTCGTTTGACCATCAATGCGGTTATTGCAGAACAACGAACTCGACGAAGAGCAGTTAGTTTGGACAATGGCGCACAGATTCAAGAATTTGAATTGACCGCAGACGAATACGATGTAAACCGACACTTTTTTTTAGCCCAATATTTTCGCAACAATTTTGAGAAAGCATTGGCAACCTTGCCTTATATCAATTCCGAAATTTATATAACTCGTGTAGAAGTTTATGTGAATGACAGCAGAGGAACAGCCGAAAATGTAGAAAGAGATGTGGTAGCATTGGCAGATTTGGGTGAAAGAGTTCCCTTCAATACCAACAGTGCCAATCCAGGAACAGGTGCAACTGCCGTATTTCCATCGAATCAATCCAATGACATTTTCCAAAAATTAATAGGCAATTCCCAATCACGAGAATTGGATCGAATCAATGACATCCTTCAATCAAGTGGAGGGCAGTTTCAAATGCAAGACATCCGAGACTTCCGAAAAACTTCGGCTCGGAAACTTTCTCCAGATGAATATACCTATGATCCACAATTGGGTTTTATGTCCTTGAATTTTTCACTTCGCTCCAATGAAGTATTGGGTGTAGCTTTTGAATACACAACCACAAATGGAAAAACCTTTCAAGTTGGAGAGTTTGCAGAAGATGTCTTTACGGTAGATGTGTCAGGCGAGGATCAAAACGAACCTCGGATTATGTTTTTGAAGATGATTAGAAGTAGTCAGCAATTTCCACGACATCCAACGTGGGATTTGATGATGAAAAATATCTATGCTTTGGGAGCCTTCAATGTAGAACAACAAGACTTCAAACTTGATATTCTATACGAAAGTTTGGGCTCTAAAAGCAATCCAGGTGGAGATATTCGATACATTCCCGAAGGAGAAGGGATTAGAGGAGTGCAATTAATCAAACTCTTGGGCTTGGATAGATTGAACAGTAGCGGAGAACCTTATTCTGATGGTATTTTTGACTTTATTCCTTCAGACAATTCCTTTGGAGTCGGACAAAATCAAAACAATCCTTTGCCCAATAATCTACAACAAAATAACCGTTTTGGAAGAGGCAATCGTTCTCCAATTGGAAGCAATGCCTATGCAACAGGTCAGAATACGACTTCTTTTGGAACTATCAATCCCAAAAATGGACGTTTGATTTTTCCTGTCTTAGAGCCTTTTGGAGGGCATCTTCGAAATCAATTTGAAAGAAACGGAGAAGATGCTCTTGCAGATAAATACTCTTATGATGAACTTTATGATTCCACTAGAATCGTAGCTCTTGAATTCCCTGAAAACAATCGATTCTTAATTTCAGGACGCTTCAAGTCCAATATATCTTCCGAAATTTCACTTGGTGCTTTCAATATTCCTCAAGGATCAGTTAGAGTAACTGCTGGTGGACAACAATTGATAGAAGGACAGGATTATATTGTAGATTACAATCTCGGACGACTCAACATCATCAACAGTGCCTACGTCAATGCAGGTATTCCTATCAATGTTTCCTTTGAAGACCAAGCTACCTTTGGGCTGCAACGAAAGGCACTCATGGGAGCAAGAGCCGATTATTGGATCAACGATGATTTTACATTGGGAGCTACTATATTGAAGTTGTCAGAAAGACCTTTTACCCCCAAAGTCAATTATGGTGATACACCGATTTCCAATACCATGATTGGGATGGATATGAGTTATTTCAAAGAAACACCCGGTATGACTCGTTTTATTGACAAACTCCCTGGTATTTCTACCAAAGAACCTTCCTCTGTTACCTTCAATGCAGAAGTCGCCGCCCTACTTCCTGGACACGCCAATGCGCTCGGAAAAGACGGAAATGCCTACATAGACGACTTTGATGGAAGTACACCAGAATATGATATTCGTACTCCTTACAATGCCTGGATGTTGTCGAGTACACCAAGGTATTCGAAGGGTAGAAATAACGAAGAATTATTTCGTGAAGCGAAAGAAACAGACAATTTAGTTTACGGTTACAACCGTGCAAAAATAGCTTGGTATCAAATCGACAACTTCTTACAAGGGCAGGTAAATGGAGTGGAAACCGACAACACCTTCAATAGGAACAGTTATTATACCCGCTCTTTTCCTGAAAGTATCTTGTTTGATAGAGACACCTTCAATCCACAACAGCAAAGTCAAACCTTCGATGTCGCTTTTTATCCATCCGAAAGAGGACCTTACAACTTTGATACAGGTGATTCACTCCACATTGCAAAAGGAATAAATGAAGATGGAAGCTTGAAAAAACCTGATTCTCGTTGGGGAGGAATTATGCGTAACAGTCCCTTCAAAAATTTTGAACAAACCAATGTTGAATTTATTGAGTTTTGGATATTGGACCCTTTTCTCAAAGAGGAAGACAAAGACAATGAGGGAGATTTGTATTTGCAGTTGGGAAATGTATCAGAAGATGTTTTACGAGATTCCAAGCAATTTTATGAAAACTCATTGCCAACACCAGATGATTTTCCACAAATGGACACCACTGAGTGGGCAGCCGTTTCTTTGGTGCGTCCCATCAACTTTGCTTTTGCAAATGAACAAGAAGATCGTGAAGCACAAGATTTGGGTTTTGATGGTTTTGGAGACGAAGCAGAACGACTCAACTTCAATAGTTACCTAAATCGGGTGAATAGTATAGTAACTGATTCTGAAAAATTGGCGGAAATTCAAACAGACCCAGCAGGAGACAATTATCTGCATTTTAGAGACGACTCATACAACTCCACCAATGCGAACTTACTAGAACGTTACAAAAACTTTAGCAATCCGCAGGGCAATTCTCCCGTAGAAGACTTCAATCAACAAGGAGATAATTTTACTACGTCAAGCACCAACTTCCCCGAAATGGAAGACTACAATCGGGACAAATCTTTGAGTGATTCAGAGAGTTATTTTGAATACCGAATTCCACTCAAGGCGGATATGGACGAAACCGACATTGGAAAGGGATTTTTATCTGACTTCAAGGACATCAGCATACGCCGATTTGATTATGATAACAACACTCTAGCAGACGATTCAATAGAGGCTCGATTTCTTTATTTCCAAATTCCCATTGATAATTTTACTTCAAAAGCAGGAAATGTCAACTTTAGAAACATTGAAGGGATTCGCCTCTATATGACAGGATTTGAAAAAGAAATCGTGACCCGTTTTGTACGTTTTGACATCGTGCGAAACAATTGGAGAAAATACGACCAAGTGATTCGAGAACCTGGCGAATACTCCCCAAGTGAGCCCGACAATGTAGAAGACTCGTTCTTCAATTTGGGTTCGGTCAATGTGGAAGAAAACTCTCAACGTTCTCCCATTCCCTACAATCTTCCTCCCGACATTGACCGTGAAATATTGCCTGTCACAGGCGCACAAAACCAACGCCAAAACGAACAGTCGATTACCATTGAGGTGGGAGACTTGGGAGATGGTGAAGGTCGTGGAGTCTATCGGCGAATCAACATGGATATGCGGCAATTTGGCTCATTGAAGATGTATCTTCATGCAGAAGAATTGGAAAATATAGATGTTTGTAAAAGCACAAGTTTGGAGGATGGAGATGTCACTGCCTTTATTCGTTTGGGAGATGATTTTCAAAACAACTACTACGAATATGAGATTCCCCTGAATCTTAGCCCCAAAGCAAGAGACATTGGAGCGATAGATGCAGATGATTATCCTAGGTCTGAAAATTGGCCCGAAGAGAATGAAATCAATATCAAAATCCAAGATTTGGTGAATGCCAAAGTCGAGCGAAACTTTGCAGAAAACACCTCCTACTCCAAACCCTATGTCAAATATGATACCTTAAGTGTTGATAGTATAGGAGATATTGTCAGACCACGAGTCGCTCGAATCACTGTAGTTGGTAGCCCTGATTTGGGACGAGCCAAACAGGTGATGGTCGGTGTTCGAAACCCCAAACAAAACTTCTTCAATGAAAAATTTGACGATGGGCTTCCAAAATGTGCAGAAGTGTGGTTCAATGAGTTGCGGCTCTCAGACTTCAATCAAGACCCTGCAATGGCGGCTTTAGCGACGATGGATGTAAAACTGGCAGACTTGGGTAATTTCACCCTTTCAGGAAATATGCACACTGCGGGTTTTGGAACATTGGAGGATAGAATCACCGAACGGCGACAAGATTATCTACTCGCTTATGATGCTTCAACAAATTTAGAGTTGGGGCGTTTCTTGCCAAAAAAATCGGGTATTCGAATTCCATTTTATGCAGGTATCTCACAATCGGTCAGTACACCAAAATACGACCCTTATGACACAGATGTATTGTTGACTCAATTCGTAGATTCAATAGATCGTAAGCATGGACCAGACAGTGCAAGGGCTGCCAAAAAGATACGAAAAACATACGAAACCGTTCGAAGTATCAATGTGACCAATGTGCGAAAAGAACGCACCAACCCAGAGAAAAAACCAATGCCTTGGGATGTCGAAAACCTCGCATTGACCTACGCTTATACCGAAACTGAATATCGAGACCACGTTATCGAAAAAGACTTGGTGAAACGGCATCGAGGTTCACTGGCTTATGTTTACAATGCTCGACCGAAATACTTTGAACCCTTCAAAAAAACCATTAAAGCCAAAAACAAATACCTGCGACTGATTCGGGATTTTAATTTCAATTTTATCCCAAACACCATCAGTTTTCAGACAGACTTCAATAGGAGAGTAGGTGTACTGCAATTACGCCCCTTGGCTGCCGAAACGATCAAAATAGATGCTGCCTACGACAAATCCTTTACTTGGGATAGACAATATGGCATCAGCTACAATCCGACTCGTTCGATTACAATAGACTACAATGCTACGCATCAATCCATCATTGACGAAAACCAAATCGGAAACACTCCCTACAATACACTTTGGAATGGCACGGATAGTTTGTTGAATCCATTCTTTGGCTCGAATTTATTTTTTGACCCTGGAACAGAATACATCACACCAGCTGATGTTGGAGTCAGCGAATTTGGTTCACTTAGTAATTGGGGGCGAATCAAAAAGTATGAACAAGATATCAACTTCAACTACAATGTACCTTTGGATAAGTTCCCGTTGTTTAGTTGGATGCAGCTTCGGGCAAGATATGGTAGCAACTACTCTTGGGAAGGCAAGCCACTTATTTTGGCAAATACTTTGGGTAACACCATCAAAAACAGCCAGAACATTCAGCTGAATGGCGAGATGAATTTCACCAAAATATACAATACCATTCCGTTCCTAAAAGCACTGAATGGTTCTCCAAGTCGAAAACGCCCAGCTAGAAAAAAACCGCCAACCACAGGAGCAAACCCTAATACTCCCAGCAAAAAAGAAAAATCAGGCTTATCAACTTTCCAAAAAATCGTTTTGAGACCATTGGTGAGCCTCAAACGAATATCCATCTCTTACAATGAGCGAAACTCTACAGACATTCCAGGATATACGCCTGTACCAGGTTTCTTTGGACGAGGAACCAGTCAACTCGGCAAAAACTTCCCTGGATGGGATTTCATCTTGGGGAATCAACCCAGTTTATTTGGGTGGATGGAATGGGCCGCAAGGGAAGGTGTTGTGAGTCCAAGCGAATTTTTGAACGAACAATTGCGTCAAAACGTAAGTCGAAACTTGCAAATCAAAGCCAACTTAGAGCCTTACCGAGACTTGAAGATTGACCTGAATGCCGATTTGAAATACAGTCTCAATCACTCCGAACTCTTCAAGGTCAGTTTTGGAGAAGATGAAGGAGAAGCCTTCCGACATCTCGCCAAAATCGACAATGGTAGTTATACTATTTCCTATTTACCAATTGGCACCTCTTTTGCCAAAGTTGATACTCAAAATATCTCCAATAATTTCCGAGATTTTGAGCGTTTTGCAACAGTCATTTCCAGACGTTGGAGTGAGTTGAATCCTGCATCGAATACAGGCAGTGGTGAAGGACAAAGTGTAACCAAGCCAAGTGGTGGCGACCCATTCAACTTTGAAGAAGGCTATGGTTATCAATCACAAGCCGTATTAGTACCTGCATTTTTGGCGGCTTATGGTGGGAGAGATCCCGAAAAGGTAAACCTCAACCCCTTCAACTTGATTCCGCTTCCCAACTGGAAAGTGACTTTCAATGGATTGAGCAAAATCCCTGCTATCCAAAAAATATTCAGCAATATCTCTATGAGTCATGGTTATCAATCGACGTTTACCGTTAATAATTTCCAAAACAATTTAGAATTTGATGAACTCTATTATAGCAATGGTATTTTTATTGATAATACAGCAGAAGGAATAGGCGGAAACAATTTAGCAGAAGGAATTACTGGGGAATTTCCAGTCTTGAGTGGTTTGATAGATACTTCTATCAACCAAAATTTCAGTACCTTTTATCGAGTTCCTCAAGCCATTATTAGCGAACGTTTTGAGCCATTGATTGGAATTGATTTTAGTACTACCAATGATTTGACAGGTAATTTTGAATGGAAACGTTCACGAATTTTGGCGATGAGTTTTGAGGATTATCAGCTGGCAGAAACCAAATCTACGGAGGTTTCCTTTGGCTTTGGTTATCGAGTACAAGGGTTCATTTTGCCCTTCAAATGGGGCGGCAAAAAGATTACACTCGAAAACGATTTGAGCTTGGCCTTTGACTTTAGTATTCGAGACGATTTATTGAGTATTGTCCGCCTCTATCAAGACATCGAACAGCCTGCAAGAGGTATGAAAACCATCAAATTTTCTCCTTCTCTTGATTATATGGTCAATGATAACATTCGGGTTGGACTCTTTTATGAATACACTCAAAACGAGCCAGCAACTTCGGAGTCGTTTCCGATTACGAGTTCGAGAGGAGGACTGCGGGTGAATTTTACTTTCTAATAATAAACGATACAAGGAACAAAGGCTTTGGAATTTTTTTGCTTTTAAAAACGTTAACTTTGAGCAATTCAAAATTAACCAAAGTTTCGGAAATCCATGAAGTCAATTTATACCTTTTTGCTACTGTTTTTTTGTACCCTCACCATTCCCCAAAAACTCTCTGCTAATCACGCCATGGCAGTTGATTTGACCTATGCCTGTCTCAATGAAGCAGAGCAAACTTACACCGTTACGCTTGATTTTTATTTTGACTGTGGCAGTGTTATTATTCAATCACCTGCATTGAGTGTGCCTATCAATATCTTTTCTTCGAGCTGTGGAGAAGCATTGGAACTTGAATTGACCAGAGACCCAAACATTGACGGAGAAGAAGTTTCGCAGCTTTGTGAAGACATCCTCAACAATGGAGAGAGCAATTGTGAAAATGGCGATTTCCCAGGCGTAAAAAAATACATCTTTGAAGGAACGGTCAAACTACCCAAAAAATGTGAAGACTGGACATTCAGTTACCGCCTCAATGAATTGGAATTTAGAAGTGCAACGATAACCAACCTCGTTTCGCCCGAATTGCAGAAAATCTACGTGCAAGCCACCTTGGACAATACACAAGGCTGCAATTCTGCTCCAAGTTTTGCGAGTATTCCCGTAGGTTACTATTGCACTCAAACTTCGACTTTCACTCAAGGCGCAATCGAAACCGATGGCGATGATTTACAGTTTAGCCTTATCCAACCTCTCAATAATTTTGGTGCGCCGATTCCCTATACCAATGGGGCTATGCCCAACAACCCATTTATTACAGATTCTTTTAGTTTTGACGACACAACAGGTGAGATTCAATTTGAGACCAACTTGGCGCAGTTTCCAGTCGTTGCCGTTTTGGTGGAGGAATTTCGCAATGGGAAAGTAATAGGTTCGGTGATTCGAGATATGCAGTTTGTGGTTTTGGATTGCGAAAACCAAGGTGTTGAAGCCGTCATCCTTCCACAAGTGCCTGATGGAGAAAGCAGTTTTACGGTTTGTGCGGGTCAAAATGTACATTTAGATTTTGAATTTATGGATGCAGATACAGAAGACGAAATAAGTGTAACTGCTCGAAACATTGCAGACTTCAATGGCGCAGATTTCAGTCAGGTTTCCAATGTGCTCAATCCTGCAATGGCTAATTTTGATTGGTTTCCGACCATTGAAGATGCAGGTTTACACATTCTCGAAATTGAAGTAAGCGACAACCGATGCCCGATTTCGTCGGGCTTGGTGTATGCTTATACGATTGAAGTCATTGGCGAACCTCTTGCAGGACCAGATTTGAGTTATTGCGAAGCGGGTGGAGCATTGCAGGTGGTGATTGAAGGAGGCGGAGAATTTGCATGGTTTCCAAGCGATTTTCTTACTTTTTTAAACGATGAAAACAGCTTGGTCGAAATTCAACCTACAGGACTATCCGAAGGAGAAGTATTCACCTATGCTGTCACCAATGAATGTGGCCTTGTTGATGAATTGAACATCACTATGGTGCAAGATGTATTGTTGGATTTTAGTGAGGATGCCACGATTTGCCAAGGCGATTTTGCTGCCATGTTTGCCTTACCGATTATTGGCGACCCTTCTTTATATACCTACGAATGGTCGCCTACCGATGCTGTGGACAATCCTACGGCAGCAGCGGTGATTGCGAATCCCACCGAAAGTACGACCTACTCCGTCAGTGTACGCTCGAATGATTCGGGCTGTACGGTGACTCACGACTTCAATATTGGTGTCTCGTCTTTTACGGGTGAAGTCAATGTATCGGCAGAAGATACCGATTTGTGTTTGGGTGAAAATAGTCAATTGACTGCAATTGGAAATTTCAATGCTGTATTGAATTGTGGGATTGAAGCAGGTGTGCAAAATTGCGGTAATGAAACTGTGGTGTATGAATTGGGGATTTCGGAAGGTTCAGACGTGACCTATACACCCTATCATGGCGACAAAAAAGGCAACCGTTTGCAGATTTTGTACAAGCAAGAAGACTTGATTGCAATCGGTATGAAAAGTGGATTCATCAATTCTATTGCCTTTAATGTCACCAATTTACTTTCAAATGGCAATCTCACCTACCACGAAATGAGCATAAAAATGGGCTGTACGGATGTAGAGCTTATCAATGATTTTCAGTTGGGACTACAAGAGGTTTATTTTGCCAACGAGTTTAATACGGCAGACGATTGGAATGTCCACGAATTTTTTAGATCCTACAAATGGGATGGCGAATCCAATCTCTTGGTCGAAATCTGCTACAACGATGCAACGGTTTCGAGTGGCAATGCTTTGTTTGACCAAGTAGCCTATACAACAGTCGATTATGCTTGTGTTTTTAGATCTTTCAGTTCGTCAGGTGGAGGCTGCAATTTGGGGACAGGTCCAAACATCAACAACGGCTTCAAACGTCCCGACATTCAGTTCAACGTCTGTCCGCCGCAACCCGAAACCCTTCCAAAAATTAGTTGGATGCCATCCGAAACATTAAATGATCCAAACGTTGCCAATCCCATAGCGACACCCACCGAAACGACGACTTACACAGTCACTTTTGACGACAATGGTTGTTCGGGTTCGGCAGAAATTACCATCAATGTGCCGACTGTTTCTGACTTTGCGATTCGTCCAGACACCAGTATTTGTGAAGCTGGAAATGTTCAATTATATGTAGAAGGAGATTTTCCTCTCACTGCTACATTTGAGTGGTTGCCAACGGAAGGCTTGGACAGCCCTATTATTAAGAACCCAATTGCAACAGTTACTGAAACAGTTACTTATCAAGTAATAGTTTCACTCAACGATGCCTGCAATAGCGAAATTACACAGGAAGCCACCATTACTGTAGGTGGTTTGGGCAATGCGACTATCAACGAAGAAGAAACAATTTGTGGAGGTGAAACAGCAGATTTGTTGGCAAGTGGTGGAACAATTTACGAATGGTCGCCTATCGAAAATTTGACCTGCTCGGACTGCCCCAATCCTATAGCAAATCCCCTAACTTCAACGGTTTACCAAGTCACTATTACAAATGATTCGGATTGTAGTGCTGCCTTGACAACTGCCATTGAAGTAAGTGGTTTGGAAGGTGTGGGTATTTCGGAAGGTGGAACAATTTGCTCCGAAGAAATTTTTGCTTTGTCTGCAACAGGTGGCACGTCTTATGAGTGGTTGCCTATCGAAAATTTATCCTGTTCGGACTGCCCTGAGCCAGAAGCGAGTCCAACTATTACTACGAATTACCAAGTAGTCATTTCGGATGATTCGGGTTGTAGTACCACTTTGGAAACAACGATTGAAGTGAGCAATGCACCTACAATTACTTTCATTTCGCCTGACCAAGTTGCAGTGAAAGGTGAAGAACTGCAATTGGAGGTAATAGGTGATTTTGCTACCATTATGTGGTCTTCGGCAGTAGGTGTGATAGATTTTGAAGTGGCAAATCCTGTGATTACTGTCCAAGAAAATGTGACTTATACTGTAGAAGTTATGAACGAAAATGCTTGTTCGACTACTGCAATAATCAGCATTGAAGCTCTTGATGCACCTGAAAGAGAACCCTGTACTGGAATTGTTTTACCTACGGCTTTCAGCCCAAATGAAGACGGCATCAACGATAGTTTTTTTCCTCATCCAGAAAGTTTTGACGAATTGCTGCAATTCACCATTTACAATCGTTGGGGAAAAGAAGTGTATTCTACGACTACAACTGCGGAGGGTTGGGACGGTATTTTGAAAAATGAGGTGCAAGATATGGGAGCCTATGCCTATATTGTAGAGGCGATTTGTGATGGTAAAACTTTGCGGAAGCAGGGTTGGGTGATGTTGATACGGTAGTAGAGATTAATCTAATATAAGTGGTAAAAAAATAGTTTTATATTTGTAGTGTTTTCAAAATCAAACTTCATAAATCATGTAATCTTACCTCTTAAATCCACTTGATGATGTGCATAGAAAGGATTCTCGAATAGGGTGGATTTATGATGTAAGATAGATGGTATTTGATGTATGATTTGTTTCAAAACAGCTACACAGTAGTTACCATTTATTTACTTTTTGCTGTATCAGTGTTTAAGTTGCCATTTCTTTTTCCTCTGTCACTCCTTGTTCTTCCTCATTCTTAACTCCAAAAGCCACCTCTTTTTCGGTTTCCCAATCGGTATTGAAAAAAGAAAAATGGGCGTAAGTTAGTTTTTCTGATTCGATGAAGTCTTGAATGCCAAACAAGAGACGCATTTGCTGAACGGGAATTTCTACGGATTCGTTTTCGCTTTTATTTTCGATTTTCCACTGTTTTTGCAGGCTATTGTGAAAAGTATCTGCAATGGAAATCAAAGGAATCTTCTTTTCATTTGTCAAAGTCCATTCTCCTTCTGAGGGTAGTTCCATTTTGAACTGCAATTGGTCTATATCCATTTTGACCAAATTGCAGCGAGCTATGTACATCCCTACATACTGTGCTTTTTCTTCGTCCGTTGCTTCGTTTTCCTTCAATATCCAAGCGACAGTTTGTTGGATAAGGTTTTGAAGCTGTTGGAGGATATTGGTAAAGTGAAGGATAGCAATGGATTTGGCTTCAAAAAAATCACTTTTGAAGGAAAGGGTGAGGATTGTGGAATTATTGCGGAGGGCGAGTTGGAGGTTTTTGGGATTCATATTGTAATACCCTGCCACTCCATTTTCCCCCAACATACTTATTAGATGTCTTTCATAATCTACTACTTTCTTATTAGCAGGAAACATTAATCTTGATTCCTCTCCAAACCCCAATTCTTTGGCAGGAATCATTTTATAATACTCTCCATATTCTTCGCCGATTTCCCAATTGCGAGTAAGTAGAAAGTCAATTACCTTCTTTGGATTTATTGTGTTTTCCATCATTCTTGTTTTTGTAGTAGAATATCAACCAAAAAATTGAGTGAAAAGATTTGGAAAAGTGGTCAAATCTAATTGTTGATTCATTGGTATTTGAACACGCTCTTTGTATTTATTTGTAGAAGGCATTTGATTATCAGATGGATAAAACCAGTATGCTGCTTTTCTAAATATCATTTTGTTTTTCTTTATGGTTATCCATTTATCTGGATTACTGGGTAGTACAAACAAAATCAATATAAGCGGAGGTGCATTTGTATTTAAATTTCGTGTAACTCTAAGTTCGCTAAAAACTGCGGTTAAAAATAGAAAAGGAAGATGTATGTAATTTGTGCATAAAAATAGTGCTTAGAAATAGCAAATAGGACTTTAAAATACGAATTTTGCTTTATTTATGTCAAAAGATAAAGGAAATGGTATTAGGCAGAGGGCAATTAAATCAAGTGTATCATATAGAACGAATAGATGATGTAGTGTTGTTGTTAAAAAAGATTCAAAAACTTGAAATAGGGTTACTAATAGATGAGGAACTGGAAGTGCATGGAAACTGGGTTGGCTTGAGTGTTGGAAAGCTAACAGAGGTATGGTTGGCATATATATTAAGTGAAGGTGACCATCGGCTAAATCGTTTGGAGGCTTGGGCAAAAGGGCGTAAATATATGTTGCAATCGTTTTACCCTGATGATGATATAGAGGACTCAAGTTTTACAGATGATAAGTTAGAATTAGTGTTAGACTATTTAGATGGGCAGGGAACGTGGAAAATA
>JBMYXW010000011.1:9588-14696 GCA_049608825.1 Chitinophagales bacterium | reverse complement strand
CTTTGATGAGTCACTTCCATCTCTTTCACCTCATTTGGAAGTTTCGCAATATTGGAAGGTTCTCTTTCAGGACTATACCTATTGACATCAAATTGTGGAATATGTGTACCCAAAACCCGTCCATAAGGTTGAAGGCTTTCGATATTGTCAAAAACCATTTTCATCACTGCAATAATAGGAATCGACAAAATCATCCCTGCAATTCCCCACAATGCACTGCCCGCCAAAAGTGTGACAATGACCACCAAAGGATTCAAACTCACCTTCGTTCCCATCACAAAAGGAGTGATAAAGTTGCCTTCCAAAAACTGAATAACTCCATAAATGGCAATCACGCCAATCGGTATCCAAAAAGCATCTCCCGCTGTCAAAACAGCATACAATACGGTAATAAAACCGCCCATAAACACACCAAAATAAGGGATAATGCACAATAATGCACTCACACAACCAAAAAATACAGCATATTTAATCCCAATTATCAACAGACCAATGCTATTGAGGGCTGCAATAATCAGAATAACCAAAAACAATCCACCAACATAGTTTTGAACCACATCTTTGGTTTCACTCAATATTTTCTCGGTAAGTGTTGATTTGTTGTCAGGAGAGATTTCGATGATAAAATTGCGAAAAATCTTGTGGTAGTAGGTCATGAAGAAAATATAAATCGGCACAAGAGCAGCATAAAACAAAATATTGGTTGTTGTTGTAATCGTACCTCGAACAATCGAAGTACCTGTACTGAATAGATTTTCCAAATTACTCCGCAAAATATCCAATTGGCTTTCGGAAGTAATGGCAAGTGTATTTTCTACAAAATTTTGACTATCCAATAACAACCTTTCAAACTTTTTGACCAATCCAGGAAGCTCTGTTACAAAGCTATTCAACTGTGCACCAATCAATATAATTAACAACACAATGATGGAAATGACAATCAGTAAGGCACTGAATATTGCCAAACCAAATGGCAAGCCTATCCTTTCAAATTTTTCTACCAAAGGATGTATGGCAAAGGCGATGATACTAGCCAGAAAAATGGGTATAAAAATAGTACTGCCCATATACAGTATCATCATCAGAGCAAGAAAGCCAAGCATCAAGTTGGCAAAATGAGTTGACCAGTAAGTGCTTTTGTTCATAAGTACAGGGTTAAGAGGTAGATACATCACGGTCTTACCGCTTCATCTATAAAGGTTTTTCTACTTAATTAGTTCAATTTATCGCTTCATAGTTTAATTAAGTAGCAAAATTAGCACTATAAGCCTTGAAATAACTAATTTTGTGCCTGTTTATTACTTCAAATACCAAAAACACAATGCTGGATAAATTAGAAGCTATCAAACAAAGATGGGAAGACATCGGGCAAAGCTTGATTGACCCTGAGGCAATGAACGATATGAAGCGTTATGCACAGATGGGAAAAGACTACAAAGAATTGCAGGTTTTTGTGGATGCTTATGAAAAGTACAAAGATTTATTGAGCAATATTGAGAACAATAGAGAAATCGTACAGACTACGGATGATTTGGAGTTCAAAGAGATGGCGAAGATGGAATTGGATGAACTTTTGGACGAACAAGTAAAACTGGAAGATGAAGTGAAACACTTACTCATCCCCAAAGACCCAGAGGATTCCAAAAATGCCATGCTCGAAATTCGTGCAGGAACAGGAGGCGATGAGGCCTCTATTTTTGCAGGAGATTTGTTCAGAATGTATCAGCGATATTCCGACAACAAAGGCTGGAAATTGGAGTTGGTTAGTTTAAGTGAAAACCAAATTGGTGGATACAAAGAAATTGTTTGTCAAATTGATGGGGACAATGTCTATGGTACACTCAAATACGAATCAGGTGTTCACCGAGTCCAGCGAGTACCTGTCACCGAATCACAAGGACGAGTACATACTTCTGCCGCATCGGTAGCCGTGCTACCCGAAGCCGACGAAGTAGATGTGGAAGTCAATACTGCCGATTTGCGGGTCGATACATTTAGAGCATCAGGTGCAGGTGGACAGCACGTAAACAAGACAGAATCAGCCGTTCGTATCACACATATCCCTACGGGAATCGTAGTGGAATGTCAAGATGAACGTTCTCAAATGCGAAACCGTGAAAGAGCAATGGAGGTACTCCGGACTCGAATTTATGAACAAGAATACCAAAAACACATGGCTGCAATCGCCAGTGAACGTAAGACTTTGGTCTCGACAGGCGATCGTTCTGCCAAAATTCGCACCTACAATTATCCGCAAGGTCGAGTCACCGACCACCGAATCAAATTGACCTTGTACAGTTTAGACAGCATTATGAACGGTGATATTCAAAACATTATTGACCAACTTCAAATTGCAGAAAATGCAGAAAAATTGAAGTCGGGAGAAACCTTATAAAATTCAAACGCAAATTACAAATTCAAATTCAATATACAGTAACGTATTTTTGATACTACTTCAAAATTGACACAACACCCCCTCTCAAATTGTCGTTTTTGAAAATATGGAACAATGTTGAAAAAAAACTGTTACACAATATTCAATCCTAAAACACAACAAGCTAAATTATCTTATCAAAATGAGCATGGAACAAATAGCTCCTGAAGTTATGCAGGAAAATTTTTCTAAAGATAACATTCAAGTTTTACTTCTCGAACGCATTCACCCTATTGCAGTAGAGACCTTCAAAGCAGCAGGTTATAATAATGTAGAACTATTGGACAGAGCACTGTCGGAAGATGAATTGATTGAAAAAATAAAATCTGTTCGATTGATTGGAGTTCGCTCCAAAACACAAATCACTGCAAAAGTATTGGCACACGCCAAAAAACTATTGGGAGTCGGTTGTTTTTGTATAGGCACCAATCAAGTGGATTTAGCCGCCGCTGCTCAATGTGGTGTAGCTGTTTTCAACTCCCCTTACAGCAATACCCGTTCGGTTGCCGAGTTGGTGATTGCAGAGACAGTGATGATGATGCGAGGGATTCCCGAAAAAAGTATTGCAGCACATGAAGGTCGTTGGCTCAAAAAAGCCAGAGGAAGCTTTGAAGTACGTGGAAAAACCATTGGTATTATTGGTTATGGACACATTGGCTCTCAAGTAAGTGTTTTGGCAGAATCCATGGGATTGAAGGTCATTTATTATGACATTATACCCAAACTTCCTTTGGGCAATGCCGAGCCTGTTGATACTTTAGAAGAGCTTTTGAACCGTTCAGATGTCGTGACATTGCATGTGCCTGGTACTCCAATGACCAAAAATATGTTCCGAGCAGAGCAAATTTCTCAAATGAAAAAAGGCTCGTTCTTGATTAATTTGAGTCGTGGAACTGTCGTAGATATTGATGCTTTGAAGACTGCTTTGGAGGACAAATATTTGGCAGGTGCAGCAGTAGATGTATTTCCATTAGAACCCAAAAAAGATGGCGAACTGTTCAGTTCCCCCCTTCAAGGACTTCAAAATGTCATTTTAACCCCTCATATTGGAGGTTCGACCGAAGAAGCACAAATAAACATCGGAAAGGACGCTGCTTCTAAACTTATCAATTACCTCGACAAAGGTACAACAGTAGGATCTCATACGATTCCCGAACTGAGCCTAACTCCCTACAAAAATGCCCACCGTATTTTGAACATTCACCACAATGTTCCTGGTGTTTTGAGCGAAATCAATGGAAAGATGTCCGAACATGGCATCAATATTTTGGGGCAGCACTTGGCTACCAACGACAAGATTGGTTATGTAGTGATTGATGTCGCCAAATCAGGTTCTCAAAAAGCATTGAAGGAAATCAAAAAAATCAAACACACGATTGGAGCGAGAATTTTGTACTAACAGTGTTTGAAAGATAATCAACAGATTTGACTACGGTTATTGGATTCAAAACGATTCAATAACCGTTTTTTTGTAAAAAATACTTATCTTCAAAAAACGATGTTTACCGAACTTTTGGTGTTTAGTAAACAAAAGGTGATAGTGATTGAAAAGTCATTTGAATAATCAATTATTCTCCACAAATCAACCATTTTATTCTGTAATAAACATTTTGAATTTATTAAATATGACTTTGCAGGAATTCAATAATCAAGAACAAAGCGATGCAAAAACAGCCTTACTTCAATGCTGTGGTTCTATCAAATGGGCAAACACCTTACTTCAATATTATCCTTTTGAATCAGAAGCCGTCTTGGTCGAACACGCCACCAGAATTTGGTACGACGAATGTAACGAAGTAGATTGGCGAGAATCCTTTCTTCACCATCCCAAAATTGGAGATATAAAAAGCTTGAAGGAAAAATTTGCTTCGACCAAATACTTGGCGCAAAAAGAACAGGCAAGTGTACAAACGGCTACTGTGGAAGTCATCCAAAAATTAGCACAGGCAAATGCAGATTACGAAGCTAAAAATGGTTTTATCTTCATTGTTTGTGCCACAGGAAAAACGGCAGATGAAATGCTTCGATTATTGAATGACCGATTGAACAATAGCACAGAGGAGGAAGTGAATATAGCAATGGGAGAACAGGCAAAAATCACCATGACTCGATTCAAAAAATTGATGCCCGATGCCAACTGGTTAGCCTTCAAAGGCAGTCAATTGACTACACACGCTTTGGATACTTCTTTGGGAAGACCCAGCAAAGATTTAACCATCAAGCTTCAAGAACAAAAAAATAACTGTTGGCAAACAATTTGTCAAGGTGTTACGAATGAGGACGGCAGAATCGCTGATTTATTGGCACCAGGAAGAAGACTGACCTACAAAAATTATAAAATGGTTTTTGATACCGCCACCTATTTCCAACAAAATAATCTAACAGGCTTTTATCCAGAAGTTGAAATCCAATTCACAGTCATGGATGACAAACATTACCATATTCCATTGTTGATAAATCCTTTTGGATATTCGACTTATCGGGGGAGTTGAGGAAGGTGTTAGGAACGAGGAGTGAGGAGTCAGTTTTCTAAAGATTGATACCTGTGAAACAACAGTAGCCTTCAAGACTACGATTGTTTATTAAGTGGTAAATCAGTAATTTTAACAAACAAAATAAGCACATTATAAACATGAATCTAAGTATATCATCCTCCAAAAAAGAAGCCTTATTT
>JBMYXW010000011.1:0-9578 GCA_049608825.1 Chitinophagales bacterium | reverse complement strand
CGGCCTTCAATAAAATCTATCCAGGCGACCGTTCTGACCGACAACCCGTTCATACAGTCTATGGAGGAGCGAATCTTTTCAGCTACAATATTGCCGAAAAATTTGGCAAAAAAGCCCTCGAAACCTTTCAAACGTATGCTCCAAACCCTCAAATTTTTGGAGAAGTATTTGATTTAGTTCCTACATTGGCAGAACAGGTCTATCAAAAAGTACAGAAAAAATTGGAGACCGAAGCTTTAGAGGATTTTCGCATTGATTTTGAAGACGGTTTTGGCAATCGCTCCAATAAGGAGGAAGATGCCACGGCAGTAAAAGCTGCAAAAGAAGCTGCTAAAGGCATGAAAGAAAACAGTTTACCGCCCTTTATTGGTATTCGCATCAAACCTTTTACGGAGGAAATGAAGGAAAGAGGTTTGCGGACACTTGATATTTTTGTGACCACTTTGGTAACAGAATCGGATGGAAAATTGCCTAACAACTTTGTGGTTATGCTTCCCAAAGTGACGATTTCGGAGCAGGTCAGTACCTTGGTGCAGTTTTTTGAGATTTTGGAAGAAGCCTTAAACCTCCCTGCCCAAACGCTCAAAATGGAAATGATGGTAGAGACTACTCAATCTATTATGGACAAAGATGGAACAAATCCACTGTACCGATTTTTGAAAGCCAGCCAAGGTAGATGTGTTGGAATGCACTTTGGAACGTATGACTACACTGCCTCTTGTAGTATCACCGCCAAATACCAAGAAATGAACCATCCTGTTTGTGATTTTGCTCACCATGTAACCAAAGTAGCCTTGGCGCATACAGGGATTTGGCTTTCGGACGGTGCGACCAACACCATGCCGATTGGGCCTTACCGAGGCGATAATTTAACCTATGAACAAATGACCGAAAACCGTCGAGTTGTTCACCGTGGCTGGAAAAAAGGCTATGACCATATTCGACATTCTTTGTGGAATGGTTTCTATCAAGGTTGGGATTTGAATCCCGCACAAGTGCCGATGCGTTATGCGGCTGTTTATGCGTTCTTTTTGGAGAGTTATGAGGATGCAGTAGATAGACTTAAAACTTTTGTAGAAAAAGCGGCTCGAGCTACTTTGATTGGCGATGTATTTGATGATGCGGCAACAGGTCAAGGTTTGTTGAACTATTTTTTGAGGGCTTTGAATAGCGGTGCTATCACAGAAGATGAAGTATTGAAAACGGGATTGACATTGGAAGAAATTCGCAGTCGCTCGTTTAAGTTTATTTTGGAAAATCGGGCGGCCAAATAGCATTGAGATGTATGTGCCAATTAAAACAAGACATTATAGGGAAATATCCTAAAAATATTTTATTTTTTGAATCACTTCAGAGGAAAGTATGGGTTAAAACCCATTCAATATCCTCCAAACCAAACCCTTCGTCAATTTCCGTCCATTCACCTGATGCCTCACCTCCGAAAATGCAAAGCGAAAATCACAACCTTCCCGCCAACGACTACAACCATACGCCATTTTCCCCTTAATCACCTGCCCCTTTTCACATTTTGGGCAAGCAATTTGGTCGGGAACTTCCTTAGCAGGAGCTTTAGGTTTGGGTAAAGACTTAATATTTGCCCCCAGTTTTGAATTTGAATTTGAATTTGAATTTGAATTTTTGTTTCCGCTTTCCTTGACTTCCAAAAGCAACTGAAAATCATCGTCAAAATAAGCTCGCCCGTTTACCTTCTCCCCATTTGCTTCAACAAATCCCTTCAATTGAATCGTAGAGCCACGGGCAATTAATCGGGTCAATTGTTTGTCAGAAATTGTTTTGTTTTTGAAGGAAAAAGGCAGGCGAAAATTGCAGCCCGATTTCCACTTATTGCAGCCAAAAGCAGTTTTTCCCTTCAATAAAGTGCCGCTTTGACATTTGGGGCAGATTGAACCCACGATGGCATCAGAGGAAGTATTACCAGACTTAACATTTGTTTTTTTCTCCTTTGTTTTTGAATTTGCATTTGAGCTTTGAGCTTGAATTTTGAGCAGTTTTTTCTCCTTGAAGGTATCTCTACTTTTGAAGTTAGGACTGTTGCCATTTCTTACATTGGAGCTTTGAATTTGTACTCTAAGGTTAGAGTTTTTTACTTCTTTAACCAATTTTTCAACCATCGTTTTCATGTTGTTGATGAATACTTTAGCCGAAAATTTTCCCTGCTCTATTTCTCGCAATTGTTTTTCCCATTGTCCAGTAAGCATGGCAGATTTGAGGAGGTCGTTTTGTATGGTGTCGATGAGTTGAATGCCCACTTCAGTAGGTAAGACTTGTTTTTTGTGGCGTTTGATGTACTTGCGTTTGAAGAGGGTTTCGATGATATTAGCACGGGTAGAAGGTCGCCCAATTCCGTTGTCTTTCATGAGTTCTCGAAGCTGTTCATCATCTACTTTCTTGCCTGCTGTTTCCATCGCTCTCAGCAAAGTCGCCTCAGAATAAACTTTTGGAGGTTGGGTGATTTTTTCGACCAAATCAGGTTTGTGAGCCCCCGATTCCCCTTTTTTGAAGGTAGGCATAATGACCTCTTCTTTGGTCTTTTTAGCATTTTTTGCAGCAATATTTGCAGCCTTCTTTTTGGGTGGTTTTGGGAAAACGACTCGCCAACCTTCATCCAATATTTCCTTGCCTGTTGTCTTGAATTTTACGCCCTCGACTTCGCCCAAAACAGTGGTTTTGGAGACAATACAATCGGGATAAAAAGCGGCAATAAATTGACGGCTGACCGCATCATAGACATTTTGTTCGTTGGGCATCAACTGTTTTTGGATGCCCGTTGGTATGATGGCGTGGTGGTCGGTGACTTTGGCATCGTTGAAAACTTTTTTGGATTTTCGCAGAGGGCGTTTCGCCAAAATGGGAGCAATGAGTGTATCGTAGTCCGTCATTTTTTCCAAAGTATTGGGTACTTTTGGATAGACATCATTGGGTAGATAAGTGGTGTCGACACGAGGGTAGGTGATGACTTTTTTCTCATAGAGTTTTTGGGCGATTTTGAGTGTATCGTCGGCAGTGTAGCCAAATCGCTTGTTGCAGTGGACTTGTAGGCTGGTCAAATCGTAGAGGTTGGGCGGATATTCTCGTCCTTTCTTTTTGGTGAAAGCCGTTATCACAAAAGGTTTGTCTTTGACCTGTTCCAAAAATACTTCTCCCTTTTCTTTCTCCAAAAAACGACCTTTTTCACAATTGAAGGTCACTTCTCGATAGACCGTTTGCAGTTCCCAAAAAGGCGTAGGCACAAAGCTTTCGATTTCTTTGTGGCGTTCTACCAAAATTGCCAAAGTGGGTGTTTGCACCCTTCCAACGGACAAAACTTGTTTGTAACCGCCATACTTCAAGGTGTATAATCGGGTGGCATTCATGCCCAAAATCCAATCGCAAATCGCCCTTGCGCTGCCTGCAAAATACAATCGGTCAAATTCTTTGGCATCCTTCAAGTTGTTGAAACCCGCACGAATGGCTTCTGGGGTCAAGGATGAAATCCACAATCGCTCAACTCGCCCTTTGTATTTGGCATGCTTCAATACCCATCGTTGAATCAGTTCACCTTCTTGTCCTGCATCTCCACAATTGATGACCGAATCGCATTGCCGCAACAATTGTTTGATGACGTTGAATTGTTTTTTTGCACCAGGATTGTTGATGAGTTTGATGTCGAATTTTTCGGGCAACATCGGGAGGGTTTCCAAACGCCATTTTTTCCATTCAGCTTGGTAATCGTCGGGTGTTTTGAGCGTACAGAAATGCCCAAATGTCCATGTGACCGCATAGCCGTTTCCTTCAAAATAGCCATCTCTTCGAGATTTGGCGTTCAAGATGAAGGCGATTTCTTTGGCGACACTGGGTTTTTCGGCAATGCAAAGTTTCATGTGGAATAATGGTTTTTTGAACAGGAACTTATAGATAGAAAGGAACTACTGTTGAATGGCTCTATTGTTGAATTGTTATATTGCTTGGTTCTCAATACTTTTGCTCGACAGAAAGGCATCAAGCACTTTGCGGTTGAAGCACTCTCCAACTGGGGAAATACTTCTTCTTAGAAACCAAACTTTGCCCATCTTTGTTCCCAATATTATTGACAAACCTTTATACTTTTGAATATGGCAGTTGTAGATACTTTGTATAGAAAAGACGCTTCCTATTGGCGCATGAGTACAACGATTGGTTTGGAAAAATCGGTTAAGTTGTATAGCCTTGATATTGAAGTACCGATGGCTACTATTTACAAAAACGTGCAAGATTTGAAACAGCCTCAATTCGTGTTTGATTTTGAAGAATAACCAACGCATACAACACTTCACATAAAACCCCTTATTACTTCCACTAATTTCTCCGCATCCACTTTCTCTATCAAATGCGGAAATCCTTCCATAGCACGAAAAGTAGCATTGGGTAAAAGTCGAGCAACTTCCTGCGATTCTTCAGTTGTCACCATTTTATCAAGCGTTCCCAAACTTATCAAAGTAGGAGTCGAGATTTGTCTGAAGTTGTTGGGAGTCAGTCTATTTCCATTTCCCAAATCTGTCATCATTTCTGCCGTTTTGGTGACGACTTCTTTCCAGTCGCTGGGCGTATGAATCGCTTGTAGTTGTTGGGCAAAAGCAGGTACTTTTTCTTCGATTTTATCGGGATTGAGTTTTTGTACTTCTTTGGCTGCAAAATCTGGTGTCCAATCGAATTTAGTGCCTAAGGTGATGATTTTGTGGACAAGATTGGGATGTGATTTTGCCAAAGTCAATGCCACATAACCGCCCATGCTGTAACCAAAGATAGCCACCTTAGAAATGTTTTTCTCCTTCGAGAACTCCAATACATTTTCTGCAAAACTTTCCATTCTAAAGTTTCGATTAGAAGGTCTGCCTCCATGCCCTTCAAAATTTAGGATATGCACATTGAAGTCTTTGGATAGGCTATCTTTTAGAGCTTGCAGTTGGGCTTTACTGCCCAATGCGCCATGTAGTAATAGTAGATGATTTTTCTTTTCTGAAAACATATTGTAAGATTTTTAGTAATAAATTATTTTTTTTGCAATTTTACAAAATAAATTATTTTCGACAGATTTTCATCTTGAATTTTTGAAAAAGCATTTATTTTCATAAATAGCCAAATTTTACAATCCATGAAAAAATACTACTTAATACTTTGTTTGATTTTTCTGGGACTGCAAAGTGTTTTTGCCCAACAGGATGCCCAATATACCCAATATATGTTCAATACTTTGGTTATCAACCCTGCTTATGCTGGGAGTCGGGATGCGGTGAGCATTTTGGGGATTTACCGAAATCAGTGGACAGGCTTCAATGGTTCTCCAACAAGTTTTGCGGCAAGTGTCCACAGTCCTGTGGGTGAAAAACTGGGCTTGGGCTTGTTTTTGGAGTCAGATCAGATTGGTGTGCATCAACGACTGAGTGCTTATACTGCCTATGCCTACAAAATCGCATTGGGAGGTGGTTATCTGTCTTTGGGATTGCAGGCGGGGGTACTTCAATACAGCTCCGACTGGTCGGAATTGCCAGAAGTATTGGACCCAGATGACCCCATTTTTTTAGCAGATAATAGCAAATTGTTGCCCAATTTTGGATTGGGCGTGTATTATTATTCCGAACAGTTTTTTGTGGGTGTGTCTGTGCCGCACCTGCTCGAAGGGAATATTGATGAGGTGAGTGAATTGGCAATGCAAGACCGACATTATTGGGCAACTGCGGGCGTGGCGATTCCATTGAATGACAACTTGAAGGTTCAACCGTCATTGTTGGTTCGCATGGTTCCGTCGATTGCTCCTGTCAATATAGATGCCAATTTGAGTTTGATTATCAACAATATATTTAGAGTTGGGGCGGGTTATCGAAGTAGTCAGGCGGTTTTGTTTATGCTCGAATACCAACAGGACAAACTGAGAGTGGGGTATTCTTATGATTTGGGTTTGTCGAGTTTGGCGGATTATCATTCGGGTTCTCATGAAATCATGGTGGGCTTGGATTTGCCGACCAACAAATTGCAGAAGGTGCAGAGTCCGAGATTTTTTTAGCTTTAAGGTAGGATTTAATACATCACAAATCAAATATCGTTACTCATAAATTGTACCTCCTATTTTCACGTAGGAGGTATGATTTATGAAATTTGAAGTTTGATATTTGATTTGTTGCCGATGAAATAGTTCGATTTTTCGGAGAAAAGCACAAAACTTCAATGCTTATTAGTTTTAGACTTTGACTTTCTCACCTTCAATTACAAAATATGGCTTCCCCTTCCTTCAATCGTGCCTATTTGATTGCTGCTTTGTTGGTATTGTTGGGAGCGATTTGTTTTTCTGCAAAGGCAATCTTGGTGAAGTTGGCGTATCGTCATGGTATTGATAGTCTATCTTTGTTGGCACTTAGAATGTCGTTCTCTCTTCCCTTTTTTCTGGCAATCGCCTATTGGTCAAATCGAAGAATGCCCCAAACTTATTCTATTACCCAAAAAGATGGCGTTTACATTGTCATTTTGGGTTTGTTGGGATATTATCTTGCCAGTCTTTTTGATTTCATTGGACTTCAATACATTACCGCAAGTTTAGAACGCTTGGTATTGTTCGTTTATCCTACTTTGGTGATAGTTATATCCGCCATTTTTTTGAAGAAAAAAATTGAACCTCGTCAATATGCGGCTTTGGCATTGACCTATTTGGGGATTGTGATTGCTTTTTTTGACGAAGGAAACTTTGATGGGGAGAATCAAGTTTGGTTGGGGGCTTTCTGGATATTTTTGGCAGCTCTTTGTTTTGCACTTCACTTGATTGGAAGCGGAAATTTGTTGCCCAGAATTGGCACATTGCGCTATACTTCTTTGGTTATGACGGTGGCTTGCATTGCCGTTTTGTTGCACAATGCGGTGGTGAATCAACTGCAATTGTTTGATTTTTCGAGCGATGTTTATGGCTTGGCAATGATGATGGCGGTTTTTTCTACGGTGATGCCCTCGTTTCTATTTATGCAGGGAATCAAAATCATTGGTTCGAGCAATGCTTCGATTATTGGGAGTATTGGTCCGATTTCTACGGTTGTATTGGCGTACATCTTTTTGGATGAACGATTGGGGTGGCTGCAATGGAGCGGCACTTTTTTGGTGATTGCAGGGGTGATGATGATTTCATTGAAGAAAAACAAATAATATCCTTACATCATCTCGTTTTTGTTTGCAGCCCTACATATTGCCCATTACCACTTTTTTGTAGTAATTCTACTGCTTTTTGATAATCTGGACTGTATTGATTGTTGATTTTGAAGTAGCTCGACATTCCCCAAATATTGCGGGCAATATTGGCTTTGATTTTTACTTTTAGCAAGTCTTTGATTTTTTTGAACTCATCTTCATCATGTTGTACGCCTTGTAGAATAGCAGAAGCTGTAAATTCGTGTAGAGTACGGTTGTCTATTCTAAAAGATTGGTGAAAATTATCTGCATTTTCGTATTTAGAAAGGATTTTGTTTCGGTACAAGTTCACATACTTCAATGCAAAATGATTGATGGCATTGTTGTGTTCCAAACTTCTCAGATAAGAATTGTAAAGCAAGGTGTCCACAGGAACAAAAACATCTGGAGTGATTCCACCGCCACCATATACTACTCTGTGAGCCGTTTTGGTATAGTATTTTTCACTTTCATTTACTTTTATTTTATCCGCACACAGCATTTCTCCACGTTTGTAGCGACTTGCAATGTCATTGAAGTAAGCACCCTTATTGTTTTTGTAGGGTTTTTGGATAGACCGCCCCGAAGGCGTGTAGTAGTGAGCAATGGTCAAGCGAATTGCAGAACCATCAGCAAGGTGGAAAGGCTTCTGAACCAAACCCTTGCCAAAAGAACGGCGACCAACAATCAAACCTCTATCCCAATCCTGAATCGCACCTGCCACAATTTCACTTGCCGAAGCCGAACCTTCATTGATCAGTACTGCAAGTTTACCCGACTCAAAAGTTCCCCTTGCGGTCGCTTTGTATTCCTTTGAATTGAAAGAGCGACCTTTGGTATAAACTACCAGTTGGTCTTTTGTTAAGAAGTCATCTGCCAACTGAACCGCAGCCGTAAGATAGCCTCCGCCATTGCTACGTAAATCCAATATTAGACTTTCCATTCCCTGTGTTTTCAACTGGGTCATTGCCATTCGGAATTCTTTTATTGTAGTAGCCGAAAACTTGTTGATGCGAATATAGCCTATTGTTGAGGATTCCATATAGGCAGCTTCAACACTGTAAAGTGGAATCTTTTCCCTGATGATATTGAAGTGTAAAACGCTCGGTATTTTATTTCGGTGAATGCCAATATCCACGCTCGAACCTTTCATACCTCTAAGTTTTTGAACCACTTCTTTATTGCTAAGTCCAAGACCTGCAACAGTTTCGTGTCCAATGCTGATGATTCTATCTCCGGGTTGCAGTCCCGCACGTTCAGAAGGTCCATCTACAATAGTTGAAACAATGATGATGGTATCTCGCAAAATATCGAATCGCACGCCAATTCCTTCAAAGTTGCCTTGTAAGGGTTCACGCATTTTACTGTATTTATCGGCAGGGATGTAAACGGAGTGAGGGTCTAATTCTTGAAGCATGGCAACAATAGCATTGTCTGATGCTTTTTTTACATCAATATCTTCAATATATGAATCATTTAAGATTCCTATGACGCTTTCCAATTTGGCAATAGCTTCTCCAACATATCGTTCATCTACTTGAGCATGTATAGAGGAGAATATACACAGTAGTGTAAGTATAATGGTAAAATGTCTGAAAATTGGCATAATGTGAGGTTCAGTTTGGTACTCCAAGATAGTACTATTTCACAGTAATGTAAAAAAATGAAAAAATAAATTTCAAAATTTATTTTTCCACATCATGGATTCAACGGGCTTGATGGTTCTATTGGTGTATTTTGCATTGACTTTTTTGTAATACAAATTGTCTATGCTACCTTTTACATCAAAATAGATAAGTTGTCCGATAGGCATTCCTGCATACACCCTTACAGGTTGGATACACGAAATTTCCAATGTCCACGTATTACAGAAACCAACATCTCCTTTACCTGCGGTAGCATGGATGATGACTCCTAAACGTCCGATACTGGATTTGCCTTCTAAAAACGGAACGTGACGGTGGGTTTCGGTATATTCTTCAGTGACTCCTAAATATAAAGTCCCTGGCTGTAATAAGAAACCCTCTTCAGGGTGGATAATCATTTCTTCGATGGAATTGTGCTTTTTAGCGTCAAGCACTCGGTCTTTATAGGTACACAAATATCGCCCCAAATGCACATCATAAGAGTTGGTACCCAAGCAATCTCGACGAAATGGCTCGACTACAATATTACCTTCTTCTATCTCGTTTAGTATTTCTTTATCGGTTAGTATCATCGTAATTTTCAGAAAGTTATATAATTAGGAAAATGGTAACAAATTTAAGATTTTTTTGCATATAGTAAAGGAGAAAAAAAATAATAAATTAATTTAAAAAACAAACTAAATACGTAAAGTAGAGGTGATGCTTATTCTTATCTCATCAAGCTATTATGTAATAGTCAAGCTCGAA
>JBMYXW010000010.1:0-15055 GCA_049608825.1 Chitinophagales bacterium | reverse complement strand
TTCAAACTTAGTAGGTTTTTTATCCCAATCTTCCCTAAGCAAAAAAGGGTCATAAGGTAATGAAGTTGTAGAAGACGAATGAGCAGAAAGATGAATAATCCTATCCAATAAACTCATCGCAAGCAAAATATTACTTTTTCCACTTGCATTTGCACCATAAATTCCAATAACATTCAAGGCTTTATATTTCCCCTTCGTCAATATATTCTTTGGGTATTCACGCTGTTTTGGAGCAGGGACAAAGCTAATGATTTGTTCTTCCCCAATTGAACGGTAGTTCGATACTCTAAATTCAATCAACATATCTTTAAATGATTAGTTACTGCAAAATAAAGCAAGTTCATGGAATTTCACAATGTTATTATTGATTTTTTATGAAATTTTCACAGCCTTCAAAACACTATTGTTTAGATTTTCATAAAGGACCCTCTTTCAAACTAAAATCGTACATTTGCGGAAATTTATTATATGCTTTTTTCGATGACAGGGTATGGCAAGGCTGTAGGAAGTTTGCCAAATAAGGTATTAACAGTTGAAATTCGTTCTTTGAACAGTAAAAATTTTGATGTAAGCGTGCGCTTGCCTCAATTGTATAGGAGCAAGGAATTGATGCTTCGGAAGTTACTTTCTCGTAAATTACACAGAGGTAAAACAGATGTGTATTTTACAATAGAAGACTTAGCAGGCGTTCAAAGCTACAAAATCAACAAACAAGTTATTAAGTCTTATTTTAGAGAGTTAGCAGACTTGAGTGATGAGCTGCAATTGCCAAAAGACGACTTGATGACCGTTATCATGCGGATTCCCGATATTTTGACCACTGCAAAAATAGATGTCGGTGACGAGGAATGGACTGAGGTGATGAAAATTGTAGAAGAAGCTCTGACCAATTTTCTGGAATTCCGAACAATGGAGGGGAAAATTACCGAAGAAGATTTGACACATCGGGTGAAAAACATTCAAACCAACTTGTCCGAAATCATCCAAATCGTTCCCGAACGCATGGAAATCATTAGAGACCGTGTACAAAATTCATTGAACGAGATAGTTGGCAGAGAGAAAGTAGATATGAATCGCTTTGAGCAGGAAATGATTTATTACTTAGAGAAGTTGGACCTCAATGAGGAAGTGGTTAGGCTCAAAAGCCATTGTACGCACTTTTTGAAGGAATTGAAGTTGGAGAAGGCAACAAAGGGTAAGAAATTGGGTTTTATTGCACAAGAGATGGGCAGAGAAATCAATACGATTGGTTCTAAAGCCAATCATGCCAAAATTCAGACTTTTGTGATACAGATGAAAGACGACTTAGAAAAAATAAAAGAACAGCTTTTAAATATCGTTTGATTTTGGAAGAGGGAAAGAGGATGTGAGAGGTGAGATTTTAATTTAAATTTTATAAAACAAACTCGTCATTGTGAAAGGCAAACTCATTGTATTTACAGCCCCTTCGGGAGCAGGAAAAACCACACTCGTCAAGCATTTATTGAAGAAGATAGACAACCTCGCTTTTTCGGTATCTGCTACTACACGCAGTCGTAGGAAAAATGAGCGAGAAGGAAAAGACTATTATTTTTTGACGAAAGAGGAATTTTCCGAAAAATTGGAAAATAGAGAGTTTTTGGAGCACCAAGAAGTGTATGATGGCAATTTCTATGGTACTTTGATTGAAGAAGTGGATGGTTTGTTAGAGCAAGGAAAATACGTCATTTTCGATGTAGATGTAGAAGGAGCTTTGAATATCAAGAAACACTATCAAGAACAAGCCTTGACTGTTTTTGTGCAAGCTCCTTCGATAGAAGTACTTCGAGAACGCCTCATGCGTCGAAATTCTGAATCTCCCGAAACCTTGGAAATACGAGTAGAAAAAGCAGCGGAAGAAAACAAATATGCCTCTCGGTTTGATGAAGTGGTGATAAACGATGTTTTGGAAATAGCAAAAGATGATGCCTATAGAATTGCTCATTTTTTTTTGACAAATGACTTCTTAAATTCATTTGTCGTACAAAAGCAAGCTATTGCCGAAGAGGTGTAATCCCAATTTCAAAATACTATGCAAACAGCTATTACACAAGGTATCAGCGTAAGTGTAGAGGTGTTTTACCATGCACAACAATCACAACCCGTCAATGCACAATATGTGTTTGCGTATCGAATAACCATTGAAAACCAAAGCAAACACACCGTTCAGTTGCTTCGCAGACATTGGCATATCTTTGACACTTGGCGTATGAATGTACGAGAAGTGGAAGGAGCAGGTGTCGTTGGGCAACAACCTATCTTAGAACCTCGTCAAAGACACCAATATATATCGGGCTGCCACCTTCGCTCCGAAATGGGCTGGATGCACGGTACTTACCTCATGCAGCGATTGAGCGACGAACAAACCTTTCAAGTCGATATTCCTACCTTTAAGATGATTGTACCTTCAAAGTTGAATTAGTGATGGGGCGACTGATACAAGAAGAATTAGCGCAAACGACAGCCGTTTTAGCCACTATCGGCAAATTCTACTTCTTGCATTTATCTCATTCGAGAGCCATTTTTAGACATACCCTTAGGTGGATTTAACAGGAAGAATTACATGATTTTTGACGTTTGGTTTTGAAGACCAAGAAGATATGTTGTATTTTGTCACTCCTTATACTGATTGGATTTTCATTTGAATTTTTCTTAGAACTATTCACTCCTTTAGGCTGTTTCTCTCTTTTATTCCCATTTTAACTTTTATTCGATGCCCTACCAATATCTTCTTTTCGATGCCGACAATACCCTGTTCGATTTTGACCAAACCGCAAAAGATGCCTTTGCAGCTACTTTTGGTACATTTGGAATGACCCAAGAAGCCCATCACTACGACCAATACCACACGATTAGTCAGCAATGTTGGCGAGATTTTGAAGCCAAAAAAATAGACCAAGATACCCTGCGAAGAGTGCGTTTTGAATTGTTTTTTGAAGCCGCCAAACTTAGGGGAGATGCCCTTCAATTCAACAATCAATACCTTCAAAACCTCATTCACCACAGCAGTTTGTTGGAAGGAGCTTATGATTTGATGAATCAACTACATGGCAAAATCCCTATGGCTATCATTACCAATGGGTTGAAGGGGATTCAGCGACATCGTTTGGAGCGAACAGGCTTGACTCCCTTCTTTGAAACCATCGTAGTATCGGACGAAATCGGCGTTTCAAAACCTCATGCCCCTTTCTTCGACCATACCTTTGAGCAAATCGATTTTCCTGAGAAGTCAGAAGTCTTGGTGATTGGTGATAGTTTAAGCTCTGATATTCGGGGTGGACACAATTATGGTTTGGATACTTGTTGGTTCAATCCTAAGGGTTTGGAGAATCATTTGGAGATAAAACCAACTCATGAGATTGGGGAATTGAAGGAATTGCATGGGATTGTTCACTAAGATATTTTTCTTACTTTTGTTTTGCAGCAATTAACAAAATAATACATGAAAATTAGTCGAATTGAAATAAAGGATTTTCACCAGTTTCAAGATTTTGAATTGGATTTGACTTATCCCAAAGGGCATGCAAAAGCAGGAGAGCCTTTGGATAAGGTGTGTTTTATTGGACAGAGTGGAACGGGAAAAACGACTTTATTGAAGGTCTGTAAGGAGATAGCTGTATATGCAGGGGCATTTTCTCGTATAAAGGCAAATACAGATTCAGTTCGGAGATTATTAGAACCTACAATATTTTCAGATTTTTTAATTGAACTTCAAAATAATCAGAACTTTATTATCAATAAAAAGAATGTCACCAAATTTAATCATTTTCTTAGTAATCAACATTCAAAATACGTAGATGAAGTTCAATATATAGTAAATACATTAAAAGATACTCCTATACCTGCATTATATTTTACACTTTTGGGGGACAAAGAGCTTGAAATAGATAGAGAAGTATACAAACTTAGAAGCAACCTTAGAATCAAAGAAGGCATAACTGTGAATAACATTGATACTTTGGATTCTTGGGTAATGGTAAAAGAGGATACAGAAGATTATATTAATGAAAAATCCAAATACCGCATTGCAATTTCTAAAGCAGCTGAAGAAGGAAATTCAGAGTTAATTCAACAAAAAGTGGATGAACTTAAAGAATGGGAAAAAGTGAATCCCAATCCTTTGGAAGATTTGGCGGTTAATTTCCTAAACCCTATTCTACAAGAATTTGGATTGAAAACCAAAACTGATTTTGATTCCTTATCCGAAGCAAAATCTATCAACTTGATAGATAAAAATGGGCAAATTGTTCCTGAGAATGTCTGGAGTACAGGAACAAAACAAATTATTTTTAGGACGCTTCCTCTCTATACCATTAGGCTAAGTGATTGTCTTGTCTTAATAGATGAACCCGAAAACTCCCTCTATCCCAATATTCAAACCAAAATCATTGACCATTATTTGCGATTGGCTTCTACTTGTCAGTTTTTTGTGGCAACTCATTCCCCTATCATTGCAGCCTCTTTCGAGCCGTGGGAAATTGTGGAATTGAAGTTCAATGGGGAAGGTAATGTATATAGAGAGTTGTATTATGAAGGAGAAAATGATGTGAATAATTATTTCATTGACCCTAGGTACTACAAATATGGTACAGTTTTGAAAGAAATTTTTGATTTAGACCAAGAAGGAGTAGATAGCAATTTTAGAAACAAAAAAATGATGGAAGCATCTCGTTTGGAGGCTAAAATCAAGGCTTTGAATAAAGAAGGGAAAAAGAAAGACGCAAAAGTGTTGTATGCAGAATACAAGGAATTGGCTCGTAAATTAGATTGGGAGGTAAATATTTGAGAGGATGCAGAAAATAGACAAAAGCACGATACTGGCAACTGCTTACCAAACTTGGGTCAATGCCTTGGAAACAGAAGGTAAGGAGCATGGGGTTTACAATTCCTCCAATAATAAATTTTACAAAGACGTGGTTATGAATTTATTGCACTGCCAAAAGGGAGTTTGTGCTTATACCGAAATGTATCTTTGTGATATTGATTTTAGCAGTGAACAGTATTGGCAAAATGGACGATACCTTGGAACACACAAACCCAAAGGTCAATTGGAGCATTTTAATCCCGACTTGAAACCAAATAAAGCATGGCTTTGGGACAATCTCTTTGTAGTAGATACCGATACGAACACCAAAATTAAAGGAATCCGAAAAACCAATATTATTCTCAAGCCCGACCATCCAGATTATGACCCATATAAATTGCTGACTTACAACCCCAAATATCATATTTTCAGAGCGAATGACAAGATTAGGGATTCGACTAAGGTAAATGCCATTGAAGATATGATTTTAACGTTGGGCTTGAATTGGGATGCGGTGATTGATGCCCGAAAAAAATACCTCAACGAACTTTTCCAAGATATACAATTGGGTTTCAAAGCTATTGAAGATGTAAAGCCCTACCAATTTTTTACAGCTTTCGAAATGTCAAAACCCTATTTGGAGGAATTGTAAACATCACCTCCCCCCAAACAACAAACTTCCAATCCTTACCATCGTACTCCCCGCTTCAATCGCCAACTCATAATCACCCGACATACCCATCGAAATCTCTTTGAAGTGGTCTTGACTTTCAAAAAAACGACTTTTCAAAGCTTCAAAAGTTTGACGAAGTTGGTCAAATTCTCGTTTGACCTGCGAAGAATCGTTTGTATAAGTCGCCATGCCCATCACCCCAACAATCCGCACATTTTTCAAAGCTTCAAAATCAGCATTTTCCAAAACTTCAAAAATTTCTGACTCGTTAAAGCCAAACTTACTGCTCTCTTCTGCAATGTGCATTTGCAACAAACAATCGATTGTTCGGTCATTTTTGGTGGCCTGTTTGTTGACTTCCTTCAATATTTTGAAGCTATCGACTCCATGAATCAAGGCTACAAAAGGTGCAATGTATTTCACCTTATTACTTTGGAGGTGTCCGATAAAATGCCATTCAATATCTTTGGGCATCTGCTCGTATTTCTCCTCCAATTCTTGCACCCGATTTTCACCAAATATTTTATGACCTGTCTCATACATCTCCAAAATCGCTTCCATTGGTTTGGTCTTAGAAACCGCCACCAATGTCACAGGAGCTTGATGTTTATTGAGTTGCGTTTTTATTTCTTGTAGTTTTTGTAAATTTGGCATTGCTGTTGTTAAATCAAAAATATTTATGGAATTGACAAGGGCGTAGTGTAGCCCAGACCCTATTTGTAGAAAAAATAGTTTGAAATTAATATCATAGGAGCGTAGCTTCGGTACTCACATAAAATAATTTAAAGAGGCAAAGAATGACTATTCTTTGCCTCTTTAAATTATTACACATCAATTTTTTCGTAGAACACCTTCTCCGTCAAATCCGACCAAGGCTTGATTTTTTGTCTAAAACCATTAAAAGAATCATACACTTTTTTGGCGAGCGAGTCACTTGCCACAAATTCTGCAATCACCTCATCCGTATAAGTCCGTAACTGCTCCAATACTTCATCGGGGAATTTGCGAATCTCAACCTTTGTTTCCGATTTGATTTTTTCGAGATATTCCACATTCTTGGCTTCAAACTCCGACAAGACCCACATATTGAGGCGCATAGAAGCCGTTTCTAAAATAACTTGAAGGTCTTTGGGCAATTTCTCAAAGCTTTGTTTGTTGATGCCCAATTCTAAAACTGTTCCGAGTTCGTGCCACCCAGGAGTGTAGTAATATTTCGCAATTTTGTGAAAACCCATTCGGTAATCATGGAAAGGACCAATCCATTCTGTTGCATCAATCACCCCTCTTTCGAGGTTCGTATAAAGTTCACTACCAGGAGACAAGACTGCTGCACCACCTGCTTTCTCCAACACCTTACCACCCAATCCAGGGATTCTCATTTTCAAGCCCTTCAAGTCTGCAATGCTATTGATTTCACGATTGAACCAACCGCCCATTTGTACGCCCGAATTGCCGCCGAGCATTGGAATTACATTGAAGTCTGCATAAATTTCACGCCACAACTCCATGCCTCCACCACTAATAAGCCAAGCATTCATTTGTTGGGCATTCATCCCAAAAGGCACTGAAGAAAAGAATTGAGCCGCAGGAACTTTTCCCGCCCAATAGTAAGATGCTCCACTACTCATTTCGACTGTTCCGCTACTCACCGCATCAAAAGCTTCCAAAGCAGGCACCAATTCACCTCCTCCATAAACCTTGATATCCAAGCGACCACCCGACATGTCCTTCACCCATTTGGCAAACATTTCGGCACCTTCGCCCAAAATAGGAAAGTTGGGCGGCCAAGTCGTGACCATTTTCCACTTGTATTTTTTACCAGTTTGTATGGCAGAAGCATCAGAATCATTGCCTTTGCTTTCAGTGCTACAAGCGGTTACCATTGCAGGGAGCGCAACAGCCGCCAAAGCGGTTTTCTTCAAGAAATTTTTGCGGTCGAGTTTGGACATACTTTTTGATGATGAATTGTTGGAAATAATGAATGATAAAAAGAAGGAGTACTTTTCAATCTTCTCGCTGCAAAATAGGATTTTTTCACTCAATACACAACCTTCTCTCTATTCAAACTCTAAATCAAGTGTGTCCAAAAAACTCTATGTTCAATCATCCCAACCGTTGCCAAAGTTTACAACTGTTGACAAGGTTTCTCCAAAAAATCTCTCCGCCTCCCCTTCTCTGCATTCAATTCTTAAATCAAGTGCGCCAAAAACCTCTGTGCCTCCGAGTCTCTGTGTTCACTCACCCCAACCGTTGCCAAAGTTTTCAACTGTTGGCAAGGTTTCCCCCCAAAACTTTCCGCCTCCCTGTCTCTGCGTTCAATTCCTAAACCAAGTGATTTTCAATATTTACCTCTCCACCAAAATCTTCAAACCTTCTCTCAAATTCAATCGAATCGTTTGAAACTGTAAGAAATACATGCCCGAATGTTCGAGTTGAAATACTTCTTTTTGAAATTCCACATCCCTCAAAACTCGTGTTTCTACAATTCTGCCTTGTTCGTCATACAATTGCAGAAAGACATCATCCATTTCTGCCAACTCCAAATCCAATACAAATGTGCCATCCGTAGAAGGATTCGGATAAGCATTGAAGTACATCAATTCATTGGGGGGAAGCAAACTTCGTCGGCAATTGGTGACACTGATTTCTTTTTGGATAGACAAACTACCACATTCATTGTCAAATACTTCTACGCTGATATTGTATTCTCCAGCCTCTCCAAAAATATGGGCAGGGTCTCTTTCGGTGCTGCCAGTTCCATCCCCAAAATCCCAAACATAAGTCGTTGGAGTGATTTCTGTTTCCGTAATTTCGATGAAGTGAACCGTGTCGCCTACACAAGCTTGACTTGGAATCAACAAATTACTGGGCAAAACGCTACCCGCTGCCAAAGCCAAATCTATAGAAGCAATACTACTACAACCTGTATCATTGAAGGCTTCGACAGTGTAAGTTCCCTCCAATAAAGTTCCGCCCTCCAAAAGTGGGTTTTGAGCATCGGATTGGAAGTTATTTGGTCCTGTCCATGACCAAGATGTGGCATTGCCTCCTGTTTCATTCAAGGACAAACTCTCCGTTCCATCACAAAGCGAACCCTCGCTAACAACTTGAAGGATAGGTGTTTCGTTGATGGTGACTTCTTGAACCATGAGGTTGGAACATTCGTTTTGGTCGGTAAAAGTATAGAAAACTTCAAAATTACCTGCTCCAATTGCAGCCACATCCAAACTTGCCGTACCATCGCCATTGTCGATCAGACCTTCTGGAATATTTGAGCTGAATAAACCGCCTGTTTGTGAGCCATTGAAGGTAATGACTTCGGCATCATCACAATAGGCATCCCCCAAACCTGTGATGCTGACCGTAGGCAAAGGATTGATTTCCAAACTTACGGCAGTTCTCAATAAACTCGTACAGCCATCAGGCACAAATCTGGCTTCGGCATAAAACGTACCTTCCACCGTAGGTGTGTAGACCAAACTTCCCATGAGCAACAAATTGCCATTTACAGGTGCATCGTACCAATCCGCTGTTTGATTTTCGCCAACTAAGACTGTCAAAGGAGGAATCACCTCTGCTACACAAATACTTGCATCGCCTTCGCTCGAAGGAGGTGCTAAAAATGCACAATCACAATCAGGTGCAGTCAAGTCCAAATTATTGGAGCAATTGCCATTTACATTCGTCACTTCAATCGCCAAATCCACGCCACTCGGAATCTCTGCAATCGTAAACGTTCCATCCAAATTGTCGGTCACTATTCCTTCGTTGCTCGTCAATGTTGCAGCATTGGATTCAATCACCACATCGTAAGAACTTAAATCTACCGAACAGTTTGCACTGACAAAATTGAGCGTAGGAACAGCAAAAACAGTAATCGTTTGCGTTTGGCTGTTGCTGCAATTGTTGGCATCCATGAATGTATAGGTCACATCAAAACCACCTACTCCCGAAAGCGAAGGGTCAAATGTTGCCGTTCCGTCTTCATTGTCGATTAAGCCCATGGCGGCGGTTGAAGAGAAAGTGCCATTGAGGGGCGAACCTGTCAAAACAATTGCTTCGTTGTTTATACAATATTGAAGGTTGGTATTGAAGCCTGTGAAAGAAACATTTGGCAATGAATTGGTTATCACTTCAATTGGAGTCCTTATTGAACTTTTACAACCTGTATCGACATTTCTTGTTTCAGCATAAAAAATACCTGTATTGTTGGGGGTAAAGCTCGTATTGTCTGCCAACAACAGCGTTCCGTCAGTAGGTGCATCGTACCAATCTACTACAAATCCTTCTTCAATTGTTATGGTCACTGTCAATGTTGGAATCCCATCTCCTTCACAATAAGACACCGAGCTTCCGACTTGGCTCAGAGGAGGAGCGATTGTAGGGCAATCGCAATCGGGGGCAGCGATGCCCAATCCATTGGTGCAAAGCCCATTGAGGTCGCTTGCATCCATAATCAAACCAACTCCGCTTGGAATCCCTGCAATGGTAAATGTTCCATCGAAGTTGTTGGTCACGATTCCTTCATTGGTCGCAATTGTTGCTGCATTGGATTCCACGACTGCATCGTAAGAAGATAAATCGTCGGAACAAGTTGTACTGATAAAGTTGAGCGTAGGGTTGGAGAAAATGCTAATCGTTTGTGTTTGGCTGTCGCTACAATCGCTTCCGTTCACAGCAGAATAGGTCACTTCAAAAGTGCCAACTCCTGCCATTGAAGGAGAAAAAGTGGCTGTTCCGTTTTCGTTATCGGTCAAGGCTGTGCTACTCGTTGAAGAGAATGTACCATTTGCAGGTAAACCTGTCAAAAGAATCGCCTCGTCACTCAAGCAATATTCAAAATCTTCATTAAAGCCCGAAAAAGAAACATTGGGCAATGCAATTTGAAGTACTTCAATTGCAGTTCTCACCGAACTAGTACAGCCCGTATTAGGGTCTCTTGTTTCGGCATAAAAAGTGCCTGAATTGGTAGGTGTGAAATTCACATTGTCTGACAACAATAAGTTGCCATTGTTGGGTGCATCGTACCAATCGACTACAAAACCATCCTCAACCGTTACGGTCAATACGGGAATTGCATCGCCTTGACAATAAGACACCGAACTGCCGACCAAACTCGCTGGTTCTGCAATAAAAGGGCAATTGCAATTGGGGGCTGTGACCTCCAAATTATTGAAACAAAGTGCATTGATGTCTTCTGCTTCAATATTCACATCCGTTCCGCTTGGAATCCCTGCAATGGTAAATGTGCCGTCCAAATTGTCTGTCACCATTCCTTCGTTTGTGCTAAGTGTTGCCGCATTGGATTCAACGACTACATCGTAAAAGAGCAAATCACCAGAGCAAGTTGTACTAATGAAATTAAGTGTCGGAATGGGAAAAACCGTCACTGTTTGCGTTTGACTGTTGCTACAAAAGTTGCCATCTGTGAAGGTATAGGTCACGTCAAAAATACCAACTTCTGCCGTTGAAGGAGAAAAAGTAGCTGTTCCGTCTCCATTGTCGGTCAAGCCTGTTGTAGCACCTGATGTGAATATACCATTTGAGGGAGAACCTGTTAAAAGAATCGCCTCATCGTTTACACAGTATTCCAAGTCAATATTGAAACCTGTAAAGGAAACGCTTGGTAATGCAAATTGAATCACTTCAATCGGAGTTCGGACCAAACTCGTACAGCCTGTAATTGGGTCTCTTGTTTCGGCATAAAAAGTGCCAGCATTGGAGGGTGTAAAGTTTGTATTGTTTGCCAATAGTAAATTGCCATTGATGGGTGCATCGTACCAATCGACTACAAAACCATCTTCTATTGTTGCGGTCAATGTTGGAATAATATCGTTTTCACAATAAGACACCGAACCTCCCACCAAACTCACTGGTTCGGCAATGAAAGGGCAACTACAATTGGGGGCTGTAATATCCAAAATGTTGATACAATTGCCATTGACATTCACCACTTCGACTATCAAATCCGTTCCACTCGAAACCCCTGCAATCGTAAATGTTCCATCCAAATTGTCCGTTACCGTTCCATTATCCGCTGTCACTGTTGAGGCATTGGATTCAACGATTACATCGTAAAAAGTCAAATCACCAGAACAGGTTGAACTTACAAAGTTGAGAGTCGGAACATCAAAAACGGTGATTGTTTGTGTTTGGCTATTGCTGCAAAAGTTGGCATCTACAAAAGTATAAGTTACACTAAAAGTGCCTGTTCCCGAAATCGTTGGGTCAAAAGTGGCAGTTCCATCTGTATTGTCAATCAAGGCTGTGGAGGCGGAACTGAAAGTACCATTCAGGGGTGCGCCTATCAAGTCAATCAAACCATCGTTTTCGCAGTATTGAAGTGTGGCATTGAATCCCGAAAAATTCACAGTCGGTAAAGCAAGGCTATTGACTTCAATACCTGTTCTCACCAGACTTGTACAGCCTGTATCTGGGTCTTTTGCTTCTGCATAGAAAATTCCTGTATTAGAGGGCGTGAAACTCACATTGTTTGCCAACAACAAAGTGCCACTTGTTGAGGTATCGTACCAGTCGGCTACAAATCCATTTTGGACTGTTACCGTCAATGTTGGAATTGCTACATCTTCACAGTAGGACAAAATCCCTCCGACTGAACTAATAGGCGCATCAATATCAGGACAATTGCAGTTGGGAGCTGTAAGATTGAGGCTATTGACGCAGTTATCATCACTTGCTTCAATGCTCAGGTCTGTTCCGCTTGGAATCCCTTCAATTCTGAAGGTTCCATCCAAATTATCCGTTACTGTTCCTTCATTGGTGCTAATTAGATTGGCATTGGATTCTACAATAACTTCGTAGAACAACAAATCTGCCGAACAAGTCGAACTCACAAAATTGAGTGTTGGAAGAGCAAAAACGGTAATCGTTTGTGTTTGGCTGCTGCTGCAATTATTTGCATCATTGAAGAAATAAGTCACATCAAAAGTCCCGATTCCCGAAAGCGAAGGGCTGAAAGTAGCTGTTCCGTCTGTATTGTCGGTCAGGGCTACACTACTTGTTGAAGTGAAAGTACCGTTTAGGGGTGAACCTGTTAGAACAATATTTGCATCATCGACACAATATTCAAAGTCGGCATTGAAGCCCGAAAAGGAAACATTGGGCAGAGAAAATTCGATTACTTCAATGGCGGTTCTATTCAAACTCACACAACCTGTAATTGGGTCTCTTGTTTCGGCGTAGAAAATTCCTGTGCTGGTGGGCGTAAAACTTGTATTGTTTGCTAATAACAAAGTGCCTCCAGCCGAAGCATCGTACCAGTCTGCCACGAATCCATCACCAACCGTCACCGTTAAAGTTGGAATTACATCGTCCACACAATAAGAAACCAAACTCCCCGCAGTACTGATAGGCGCATCAACCGTTGGACAGCTGCAATCGGGAGCTACAACATCAATACTGTTTGAGCAATTGCCATTGTCTGCATTTACATTGATGTTTGTTCCGTTTGGAATCCCCGCAATGGTAAATGTTCCATTCAAATTGTCTGTCACTGTTCCTTCATTGCTTGTTACTATATCTGCATTTGACTCAACAATTACATCGTAGGTCAATAAATCTGAAGCACAGGTCGAACTGATAAAAGATAGGGTAGGAGCTGCAAAAACGCTTACAGTTTGAGTTTCGCTATTGGTGCATCCGCTTCCATCCGTAAAAGTGTAAGTCACATCAAAAGTCCCTGTTCCCGAAAGCGCAGGGTCGAAGGTGGCAGTTCCGTCTGTATTGTCGGTCAAACCGATTGCTGTAGTAGTTGTGAAAGTACCATTAAGAGGCGCACCAGTTAGTGCAATTACAGCATCGTTTTCGCAATATTGAAGGGAGGTATTGAAGCCTGAAAAACTGACTGTTGGTAAGGCAAGGCTTACCACTTCAATTTCTGTTCTCACCGAACTGATGCAACCCGTTGTCGCATCTCTTGCTTCGGCATAGTAGAATCCTTCGATAGTAGGAGTAAAACTGGTATTGTCTGCCAATAACAAAGTCCCACCTGTAGAAGCATCGTACCAATCTGCCACTAAATCTGTATCCACTGTCACCGTCAATGTTGGAATTGTTGCGTCTTCACAATAAGAAACTGAACTTCCTGCTGTGCTTATAGGTGCATCAATCGTTGGGCAACTGCAATCGGGAGCAGAAACGTCTAAGTTGTTGGAACAGTTGGAATCAGTTGCATCAATGCTGACATCTGTTCCGCTTGGGATGTCTGCAATGGTAAATGTTCCATCCAAATTATCTGTCACTGTTCCTGCATCTGCTGTTACCATGGTTGCATTGGATGCAACGACTACATCGTAAGAGGTTAAATCTAAGGAACAGGTCGAACTGGTGAAATTGAGCGTTGGAGGAGCAAAAATGGTAATCGTTTGTATTTCACTATTCATACATCCGCTTCCATCTGTGAAAGTATAGGTCACATCAAAAATACCTGTTCCCGAAAGTGTTGGGTCGAAAGTCGCTGTTCCACCTGTATTGTCGGTCAAACCGATTGCTGTAGTAGTTGTGAAAGTACCATTGAGGGGCGCACCAGTTAGCACAATTACAGCATCGTTTTCGCAGTGTTGAAGGGAGGTATTGAAGCCTGAAAAACTGACTGTTGGTAAAGCCAGACTGACTACTTCAATTTCTGTTCTCACCGAACTGACGCAACCCGTTATTGCATCTCTTGCTTCGGCATAGTAGAATCCTTCGGTGGTAGGCGTAAAACTGGTATTGTCTGCTAATAGTAAAGTTCCACTAATAGAAGCATCGTACCAATCTGCCACTAAATCTGTATCCACTGTCACCGTCAATGTTGGAATTGTTGCGTCTTCACAATAAGAAACTGAACTTCCTGCTGTGCTTATAGGCGCATCAATCGTTGGGCAACTGCAATCGGGAGCAGAAACGTCTAAGTTGTTGGAACAGTTAGAATCAGTTGCATCAATGCTGACATCTGTTCCGCTTGGGATGTCTGCAATGGTAAATGTTCCATCCAAATTATCTGTCACTGTTCCTGCATCTGCTGTTACCATAGTTGCATTGGATTCAATGACTACATCGTAAGAGGTTAAATCTAAGGAACAGGTCGAACTGGTGAAATTGAGCGTTGGAGGAGCAAAAATGGTAATCGTTTGTATTTCACTATTCATACATCCGCTTCCATCTGTGAAAGTATAGGTCACATCAAAAATACCTGTTCCCGAAAGTGTTGGGTCGAAAGTCGCTGTTCCACCTGTATTGTCGGTCAAACCGATTGCTGTAGTAGTTGTGAAAGTACCATTGAGGGGCGCACCAGTTAGCACAATTACAGCATCGTTTTCGCAGTGTTGAAGGGAGGTATTGAAGCCTGAAAAACTGACTGTTGGTAAAGCCAGACTGACTACTTCAATTTCTGTTCTCACCGAACTGACGCAACCCGTTATTGCATCTCTTGCTTCGGCATAGTAGAATCCTTCGGTGGTAGGCGTAAAACTGGTATTGTCTGCTAATAGTAAAGTTCCACTAATAGAAGCATCGTACCAATCTGCCACTAAATCTGTATCCACTGTCACCGTCAATGT
>JBMYXW010000009.1:0-15289 GCA_049608825.1 Chitinophagales bacterium | reverse complement strand
GCCATCTGGTTGGAGGCAATCGTATAAGAATCTAAGAGGGTTTGGATAGTGGTTGTATCCATGTCGTTGAAGATGAAACTCGCATAAGCTACTGATTGTGCAAATCCAAAAAGCGTTCCCAACAAACCTAAAATAACCATTGCAGAACGGGTGTAACGCAAATAGTTGGTCGAAAAACGAGCGTCTTCTTCCAAGATGTCGGTGTCGGTCAATACGTCTTGTTTGACTTCTTGATGTTGTCGGGCAAGGTAGTGTATCGTAGAGAGGCGATTGCAGGCGATGCTTTCCGTTTGACAGTCTTTTTTGAGTTTTTCGTAGAGTTCTGAGCGAGACATTGTTGATTGATGTACCCAATCTATTTCGTGGTGAAAATTGTAGGTTAGTTTGTCGAATGCTTCCTTTTCTGTTACTTGGAATCGTACAATTTCTCTCACCACCACAAATACGGCTACTACAAATAGAAAGGTAATGGTGTAGATGATGAACTGGCCAAATGGAGATGCTACTATATAAAGTTCTGACATTGAAATTTAATGATGAATTTTGAATGACCAAATTTTGAATGACTGAATTTTGAGTATTTCTTTTGGTTCTTTTTATTCAAAATTCAACATTTACCCATTCAGCATTATTAATAGGGTTTTTCGTACAAAAACAAATGCTTGAAATAATCGAACGAACGATTTTTGTCAAAATTATGGGCTACAATATAGGCATTTTCGACATCTAAGACTGTTTTTTCAGGCTCATCTTCATTGGATGGAATTGTTTTGGTACGTAAAACGATTCCAAACTGATGATTCTGATTGAATTGTGTTTTGTGCATATTTGTAAAACGAAAAATTTCTCTATATGGTTCACTACTCACAAAAAACCATCCTAATAAATCAGTGATACCTTTTTTGCGATTTGCTCCAATGCTTTCTTCAATGGCTTTGGAGGGCAGTGGTTTGTTTGTTGATTCTTCAATAACAGCTTTATGTGCATCCACAAAGTAGAGGTTTTGCAGTTTATCATAGTGCAAATTTCCCTTCAAAACTCCCAATGCTTGCTTTTTTTTCTCCAAAGTGAGTAACAATTGTTTTTCAACATTTCGGTGAATAAAAATTTTGTAAGGATATTTTTCTAAGTTGCGAGATTTTTGGAGGGGTACGAAGTAGCGGTACAAGCGAAATTCTCGGCTACGGTAGTGCATGTCATAGAGTGGGCAAATGCGGGGAATGTAAGTGGGTTTGTCGATTCGGTGTTTGGTTTTTTTGAGAGTGATTTGGTTGTAGAGAGCAGGGTTGGTAAAATTTTCAGCACCTATTTTTTGAGGCGAAAGAGGAGCTTGGTTTTCATGGGCTTGAATTTTGGGAACAATCTGATTCTTTGAATCCAGCTGTGTTTGTGTGTTGTATTTGGCTACAAGAGGATTTCGGGTGATGGTGTGGTGGAGTGCAAATTTGGATTCATCAGTATGATAGATTCGATATCCTGTTCGTTTGGAGAGTTGATCACCTATCCAAAAAAATACGCCGTCTTCTTCTCGAACGGGGTCAACAACCATCGCTATTTGAAACGGGTCTTTGAAGATTCCTTTGAAGGTTCTGGCATCTGTTTTGGACAAAAACACGCCATAATTGGGGTGGGTGTGGTACAATCCTAACCGCAAAATTCGTGGATGTTTTTCTTCAATTTGGTCAATATATTCTTCCAAATCATCGTAAAATTGACTGGTGAATCGCAACATTGTTGGGGCAGTGAAGTATTCGGGCGGTTGGTTGAATACATCGGTGATAAGAATAAAATCGTTTCCATTGTCGCTACCATAATAGCCCAATACGGCTCCACCGACTTCATTCTGAAAATCTGTACGGACATGTTCCCATATTTTTTGATAGGCTTCGTAGTGCATGAATACACTCAACATGTTGTCGTTGGCAGAAACAACATTGGTAGGTGGTCGTCGAATATTGAAGAAATCGGGATGTTGCAGGGGAAACTGCATAGACATGGGTTCTACCTTTTTTTCACTGATGATGCGGATTTTCATGTTTTTGAATTGTTTTATGGTTGGATGGTTATGATTGTTTTATGGCTATATTGTTGAATTGCTGTATGGTTGTAACGTTTTTTTTGTAAAAAACAGTTTTAATTCTTTCATCTCAAGCTTGAAGACTTGAACAGATAATCCGATACTTTAATGGTGGCACAACATTAAAGTGATGATAGCAGTTTAGCAATTGCAGGGCAAATCAAACCTCAAATATCGTCTATCGTACATTATATATCCCCCTATTTGAAGACTGTTTCGGTACAAATTATTAGGTGGATTTAAGAGGTAGAATTACATTATTTTTGAGGTTTGATTTTGAAAACAAAACAAGGAACATTTGTATTTCTTCAAGCCCAAACCTTCGTTCCCTCCGAACAATTGGCACATATATCAATTTCTTTCCGAGACTTCAATAAAGCTCTTCTAAAGCGGTTGTAGGGTTCACCCTGCCAGACTTCTTTGAAGGATTCAAATTTCAAATCCCCCAATTGATGGCTTGCATCCTTGTCAAAGCAACAAGGTACGATTTTGCCATCCCAAGTAATGACACAAGAATGCCACAATTTCCAACAGTGGTTCATCATTTTGTTTTTGATGGTGTACGTACCATCTGCCTGTTTGGAGTAACGAGCGTATTTGTCTATAGTAGGAATAAGAGGATTACCATTTTCATATTCATAGACTTGTGCCGTTTTGAAGACGACCTTATCCACGCCGATTTCCTTACCAAGTTGCAGCACTTCCTCCAATTGGTGTTCATTGGGGCGGACAACCAAAAACTGAAAAATAATGTGAGGAGTTTTGGACTTCAATTCTTTTTTCCAGCGCACCAAGTTTTTGGTACCCTCCAAAACCTTCGATAATTTTCCACCCACACGATAGGACTGGTAGGTTTCTTGTGTCGTGCCATCAATCGAAATAATGATTCTGTCCAAACCTGCTTCAATCGTTCTTTTGGCGTTGACATCATTGAGAAAATGAGCATTGGTGGAGGTGACGGTGTAAATACCTTTCTTTGAGGCAAATTTGACCATTTCCAAAAAGTCGGGATTCAAGTAGGGTTCACCTTGAAAATAAAAGTAGAGATACACCAAGTGATCAGAGAGTTCTTCAATACTGTCTCGAAAAAAATCTTTTCGTAACATTCCAGTAGGTCGGGTAAAAGAGCGCAATCCACTTGGACATTCTGGGCAACGCAAATTGCAGGAAGTCGTTGGTTCGAAGGAAACCGTAAAGGGTAAGCCCCATTGATGTGCCTCTTGTTTCCATTTGGAGTAGTAAAAAGAGGACAATATTTTCAGTCCATTCCAAATTCGTTTGAAGGTGAGCTTGGATAGGAAATTGAAAGTGTCGGTAAAATTATAGCTCGTCATTTATTTTTTCTTTTTTATATAAAATATTTTTATTATTTTTACTGTAAAGTATAAAGAAAAGTCTCTATATCAAGCATCTATTCACAGGTTCTGAAAAACGTCACGGTATTGTAAAAGTTCTAATAAAAATTAACTAATCAAGCTTTTGTAGCAAAAAAACACTATTTTCGTGCCTCAAAGTAAAAAACCAAATAGATTTTTAAAGCAAGCCCTTGTTTTAAAAACCAATGTTTTAACAAACTCATGCCCCACACCCTCTTTGTGTTTAGAATAATTGGTAAGTAAAAGAAAGCCCTAAACAATATTTGTCAGAAAAGAACTACGAGATAAATTTATTTTTTTTAACAACCATAAATCATATACACCATGTGTAAAACAAGCCCATTCTTTTACTCATTTTGTTTATTGATTTTGTTGAGTTCCTTGCAAGTGTGTAATGCTAATAACAAAGCAAGTGGTAATTCGCAAAATCAAAACGGTACCGAGCAGTCAGAAACGACGATGGTAGATGCTCCTCAAAAAGCAACTGCATCAAAATCAGAGCTGCAAATGGTCCATAAACCTACGCAAAATCCTAATAGTAGTTCACGAATCGAACGAGAAGGTACTTTGGTCGACATTGCTGACCTTGGTGGTGGTAAACAAGCAACACCTCCAAAGAACAGCGATAACAATCCAATGCCTAAAGATAAGGAATAACCAGTAGTTTGTAGGCTATCAAACAGAATGTACAAAAGTCCTTCCTCTATTTTGAGGGAGGACTTTTTTTGTGCATGAAAGTTTTACTTTGATTTTCATTTTAGTTTTGATTTGTTCCTTACCTTTGTATCCGATTTTTTTTAGCCAAACAAACAATCCTAAAATTTAAAAAAATATGACAACATCTACTAAGTTTCGCCCAGGAGTATTGCATGGGAATGAAGTAACTGAATTACTAAATTATGCCAATGAAAATAATTTTGCTTTACCTGCTGTAAATGTGGTAGGCACAAATTCGGTGAATGGTGTTTTGGAAACCGCAAGAGATTTAAATTCCCCTGTTATTATCCAGTTTTCCAATGGTGGCGCAAGTTTTTATGCAGGCAAGGGTCTATCTAATGAAGGACAACAAGCTGCTATTTTAGGCTCTATTTCTGGCGCAAAACATGTACATGAATTGGCAGAAGCTTATGGTGTGACTGTTATTCTACATACCGATCATTGTGCGAAGAAGATTCTTCCTTGGATTGCAGGTTTGGTAGATTACAGCGAAAAACATTTTGAACAATACGGTCGTCCTTTATACAGTTCTCACATGATAGATTTGAGTGAAGAACCGATTGAAGAAAATGTAGCAGTCTGTAAAGAATATTTGAAGCGTATGGATCCGATAGGAATGACGCTCGAAATTGAATTGGGAGTAACAGGCGGAGAAGAAGATGGTGTCGACAACTCCAATGTGGACAGTTCTCGTTTATATACTCAGCCCGAAGAAGTAGCTTATGCTTATGAAGAATTGAAGCAAGTGAGTCCAAAAGAGCGTTTTACAGTTGCGGCTGCATTCGGAAATGTGCATGGAGTTTATCGTCCTGGTAATGTGGAATTGAAGCCTATCATTCTCAAAAATTCTCAAGATCATATCCAACAAAAATTCAGTACTAAATCCAACCCAATTAATTTTGTTTTTCACGGAGGAAGCGGTTCGAGCCGTGCCGAAATCAGAGAGGCAATCGAGTATGGCGCAGTCAAAATGAACATTGATACGGATATGCAGTGGGCTTTTGCAGAAGGAATTCGTGATTATTTCTCTGACAATCATGCTTACCTTCAAACCCAAATTGGGAATCCAGAAGGAGCAGATGTTCCAAACAAAAAGAAATACGATCCTCGTAAATGGCTTCGTCATGCAGAAGGTTATTTCGTGAAGCGATTGAAGCAGGCTTTTGAAGATTTGAACTGTGTGAACAGAAATGTTTAAGAAGGTCAAAAAATAAATCAATAATTTTTACTTTGCTTATTCATCCGATGAAAGCTTAAAATATCTTGGTTAAGAACCAATTATCTTTTAGTTTTTATCGGATGAATTTTAAAAGAACCATTTTTTTTTATTTTTTTATTTTTAATTACCGCTAGCATTATTATTACATACGAGCATGTTAGTAAAAACAAAACTAAGTAAAAAATGCTATCTTTATTCCCTTCAATAAGTTTTTTTTGTTAAATTTTGTTTATTTCTATGAGTACTATTCCCTTCAATATAAGCCAAGTCAATGAACTCATTCGCAGTCGCCGAACCATCAAACCTGAAGATTTTGTGCAGCCTGTTCGAGTCATCGACAAAACCATCATTGAAAATCTGCTTGAAAATGCCAACTGGGCACCGACACATGGGATGAATCAACCGTGGCGATTCAAAATATTTGCAGGAGATGCCCGTCAAAAACTAGGCGACTTTCTGGCAAATTGGTACAAGGAAAACAAAACAGGTGAGGACTTCAATCCTGCCAAATATGAAAAAGTATTGACTCGCCCCAATTTTTCGTCTCATATAATAGCCATCTGTATGGAGCGAAAACCCAATACAAAAATTCCCGAAATTGAGGATATTGAAGCCGTAGCTTGTGCCATGCAAAATTTGCATCTCACTGCAAGAGCTTATGGATTGGGAGGGTATTGGAGTTCGGGAGGAGCAACTTATACCGAGGAAATGAAGGAAGCCTTGGGTTTGGGAGGAAACGACCGATGTTTGGGATTCTTTTATTTGGGCTACCCAAAAGAAGGAGCGTATGAAAAAATGAGCAAGGCGATTCTTTTGAAGCGCACAGATTGGGAACGAAAAGTGGAATGGATGTGAGTTGGTGATTTAATCCTTTTTCAACAAATCGGGGGCAATATTGAAGAGTTGTTGTTTGTATTTGCTATATCCAAAAGTAGTATGTTGAAGTCGTTCTTGGAGTAGATTAATCAAAAATTTGATTTCCCATTCGGGCATTCTGATATTGATTTTTTCTTGGTTCAGTAGGTGAATATATAAAGTCGAGTATTCAAATACTTTGATGCCAAAAGGAAGGGATTGGACTTTGTAGTAATAAACCCATGCAACCATATTGGGGCGTTGAGTCATGATTTTTAACACATAGTTTTTTTGGGTATCGTAGCGAAGCAAAGCACTCAACAGAAAGTAAATACCCGAAAAACCAAAAAGCATACAAACCAAGGCTAAGGTAAAAGCGAATTTGGTGGGTAGGGTATCCAATGCACTGATGATGATACAAATAGCCAAACAGACCAATATTGCTCCGACCATGATTTTTAGGTTGCGGTTTTTTCGGAGCGCATTTTCGATGATAAGGATATCTATATTGGGTTGATTTACATCGTATTTTACTTTCTGCATGACTATACAACAAGAGAGGTTAGGAAATAAGGGGTGAATGAGAATCAAACTTAAAAATTGCCACTCAATCTATTTACTATTACGAATTTACTTTCATTTAGTTAGTCGCAAATTTAGCTAATTTTGGTTGCTTGTGTTGTTTTTTATGAAAATTAGTAATTTCGGAGCATAAAATTAGAATCAATGAATTTATACGAACACATTATTTGGGATTGGAATGGTACTTTATTGAACGATGTAGATTTGTGCGTGGCGATTGTAAATGATATGTTGACAGTACATCACGAAACAGTAGGGGAGGGGGTCAGTCACGAACACTACCGCAATATTTTTGATTTTCCTGTCATTGAGTATTATGAACGAGTGGGTTTTGATTTCAATAAGGAATCTTTCGATGATTTGTGTGGCAAATTTATTGGAGTTTATCGCTCAAGAGCAACAGAATTGAAACTACACAATGAAGTTGTTGAAGTTTTATCAAGCATTGAAGGAGCAGGTTTTCACCAGTCTATTTTGTCGGCAGCCAAACAAGATGGTTTACGAGAAATGGTTAAACAGCATCAAGTTGACCATTTTTTTCAGCATGTTATTGGAGAAAACGACCATTATGCGAGTGGAAAGGTTTTTAATGGAAAGGAATTACGGAATACATTGAAGAAATCGAATCACCACAAATTGTTGCTGATTGGTGACACGACCCATGATTTTGAAGTGGCGCAAGCGATGGAAGCAGATTGTATTTTGATTGCACATGGTCATCATTCTCATCAAAAATTGCAGCAAACGGGAGCGAAGGTGGTGGATTCATTGGAGGAGCTGGTAGGCTTGTTGGTCTAGGGTGGACGACTCAAGTTTGCAATTTATATCTCACTACCTACTACCTACTACCTACCTCTTATTCTACCATCTTATACTTCTTCCGTACCAATTCTTTTTTAAAGGCATTGAAGTGCCACCATTCCGATTCGATGGCACGAAAACCTGCTTTTCGCATCACTTCTCTGAGGCGTTCACGATTGGTGATGTGTTCTAAAGTCAATTCACCGCTATCCAAAAACTTTTGATGGTGACGAGGCTGTGCTTTCTCTCCAAAAAAATCAAAAGGCGTACCCATATCCAATTCCTTTCCTTCATTGTCCACAATCGTCACATCAACCGAAGCTCCATAGTTGTGAATCGAGCCACCGCCATAAGGTGAGGCAACGTATCGTTCTTGATTCGTGTCTTTGACAACTTCCCACATAGCTTTTTGAACGCTCCATGGACGGGCGCAATCCAAGACCAACAGGCTCAATCGAGGTTGTTTTTCCTTTAAAAATTCCTGTGCCTTAGACAACATTTTCGCTACTTCTTCTTGTAAGTAACACTCATTCAAGCCTCCATATAGGTTTCTTTCCAAAAAATTATTGCTGGTACCATAGCGCAAATCTGCCTGAATACTGGGGTCTAATTCATGGACGTTCACCAAGTCAGCAGCTCTAAATTTGGCAACGATTTGCTTGGTTATTTCGTTGTCGGTTTGTTTGGTCTTAACTGGTTTAGAAGGAGGTGGTTCTACTGGCTTATCTGTGATATTAGCCTCATTCTCTGTGTTTTTTGAAGGGATTGGTTTTTTGGGGGAAGAAACTGTGTTGTCGTTTAGGTAAACAAATATATTGATGAAAACCAATAGAATGACAAGAATAACCATGGCTGTGCGGAGGGGAGTATTTTTCAATTTTTGCGGTTTTTTTAATAGTGAAATAAAAACTCAAATGGGTAATGGAAATTCAAGTTCAAAGTACAAATTCAGATTAAGAGGTATTAGGTTCTTGGTTTGATTGTTTTTAGAAATTTCACTTAGAGGATTTACTTTTGAAGTTCAATATGGGAACTTACTACAAAAAAAACAAAACTGTGTCAGAATAGCTAATTTTTTATTATATTTATTGTATAATTTTTTCGTTAAAATCCTAAAAAATGTTCAAAAATCTCTTTAACAAAGCAAAATGCAAACTCGGATTCCACAAAGGAGAATGGAAATACAGTCAAGCAGGCGACTGCAATCAGACCCGTATTTGTAAAAATTGTGAAGAAGAAAGCACCCGTCTCAGTCATGCTTGGCAAGAGTGGTTCTACGATTCTGTGGATGATTGTGACCAAACCCGTACCTGTGGTCGATGTGGTGAGGAGGAGCAAAAAGTAGCGCATACATGGGGAAAGGAACAATACAAAGACGATAATTCTTGTGTTCAAATTTATTGTTGTGAACGCTGTCATACCGAAAAGCTCGGCCGGAAAGTACATCGGAAACTGCAATGGAACTATAGAAATGCCGCCAATTGTCACCAGGTAGAACTTTGTGGTACTTGTGGTGAACAAACCCACAAAACTCGTCTGGCACACGATTGGGGCGACTGGCAATACAACCCTAATTTGAATACGACGGTGCGAGTTTGTCGGAGGTGTGGGGAGTTTATGCAGAAGGCTACTGCGTAGGAAAGAAGAGCGAAATCAAACCTCACAAATCGTCTATCGTAATTCATACATCCACAAGTTATGAGCCTTCAAATGTAGAACGCTCACTGTATTTGGATTTAAGATATATGATTACATGATTTGTGAAGTTTGAATTTAATTTCAAACTTCATTCACTTTTTAAACTGTAGCTCCTTCATAAAGAATTTCTCGTTGTTCCTTAATTCGTTCAGACTTCAAATAATCGTCAAACTCCAATAGGCTGTCAATCATTCCATTTGGCGAAATTTCCAATACACGATTGGCACCTGTTTTCATTAATTGATGGTCATGAGAAGTGAAGATGAGGTTTCCTTCAAATTCACTCACTGCTTTGTTGAGAACCGTAATGGATTCCAAATCGAGGTGATTTGTGGGTTCGTCCAAAAGCAAAAAGTTGGGATGGTTCAACATGATTTTTGCCATCATGCAGCGTACTTTTTCACCCCCCGACAATACACTGGATTGCTTATAGACCTCTTCGCCCGAAAACAACATTCGACCCAAAAATCCTCTGATAAACTGCTCGTCTTTGTCTTCCGAAAACTGACTCAACCAATTCATCAAATCCAGATCGTTTTCATCCTTGAAAAACTCCTCATTGTCATTTGGTAGGTATTCGACCGTAATCGTTTGACCAAACTCAATCGTTCCATTCGTTGCTTGGATTTTGCCCGCCAATACTTCAAAGAAAGCATTGATAGCACCTGGTTCACGACTCAATAAGGCAATCTTGTCGCCTGTATTCATGGTGAAGCTTACATCTTTGAAGAACCAACCACCTTCTAAATTCTTGACACCCAAATGCTCGACCTTCAATATTTGACCACCTGGTTTGCGTTCGGGTTTGAAGTGAATAAATGGGTACTTTCGGCTTGAAGGTTGGATGTCTTCAATGTTGAGTTTAGCCAAAGCCTTTTTACGACTTGTAGCTTGTCGAGATTTGGAAGCGTTGGCACTAAATCGTTGGATAAATTCTATCAACTCTTGGCGTTTGGCTGCGGTCTTTTTGTTCTTGTTTGCCATCTGACGAGACATCATTTGGCTGGTTTCGTACCAGAAAGTATAGTTTCCTGTGAAAATTCTAATTTTTTGGAAGTCAATGTCCACAACATGCGTACAAACCATATCCAAGAAATAACGGTCGTGAGATACCACAATCACCGTATTTTTGAAGTCTGCCAAAAAGTCTGCGAGCCAAGTCACCGTCTCTGCATCCAAATCGTTGGTAGGTTCATCTAATAACAACAAATCAGGATCGCCAAACAAAGCTTGCGCCAACAAGACCTTCACTTTCTCCGAACCCGTCAGTTCTTTCATCTGTTTGTAGTGTAAATCTTCTTTGACACCCAAAATGCTCAACAATTCGGCAGCATCGCTTTCGGCAGTCCAACCGCCCATTTCGCCATATTCATTTTCGAGATTGGCAGCGTGCATTCCTTCGGCTTCAGTCGCTTCGGGATTCATGTAAATGGCATCTTTCTCCACCATGATTTCGTACATTTCCTTGTGACCCATAATCACCGTAGTCAATACATCGTATTCTTCAAACTCAAAGTGATTCTGCGACAATACCGCCATTCGGTTGTTTGGCTCCAAAGAAACATGCCCTCCATTTGGTACAATTTCTCCTGAAAGTATTTTCAAAAAAGTAGATTTGCCCGCGCCATTTGCGCCAATTACGCCATAGCAATTTCCCCTTGTAAACTGTAAATTTACTTCATCAAATAAAATTCGCTTGCCATACTGCAAACTCAAATCATTAACTGTAAGCATGTTGTTGTTTTTGCTGGATTAAGATGTCAATTATTCTCTCTAAACGGCTGCAAAGGTAGGGAGATTTGAACGATTTTTTGGTGAAGCACTGCCTTTAATGTTAAAGGACTCATAGAATTGTATTTTATGGAAGAAATACATTCACAAACGGCAAGAATAATATCAAAAAATGTCCAACAAAATAGAGGTGATTAGGAAGGTTTTGTAGAGGGAAAATTTGTTATTTCCCTACAAGGTTTTTAGAACAAAATCTACGGATTAAATATATCCACCTCCCAATCCTTCACATTGTATTCCTGGCTACTAAAGCTAATTCCTACCAAAACAATCTGCTTTGAAGTATTTTTGAAAGCCTCTGCATATTGCTGAGTTTTGATTTGGTCAATCGCTTTTTCGACAGAAGCATCCAACTTAAATTCCATGACATACAGGTAATCCTCTACTTCAATTTTAGCATCAATTCGCCCTTGATGTTTGCTCATTTCTACATCAATGTGAATGCCCAAAAACTTAATCACCAAATAAATAATGCTGTGAAAGTAGCCCTCCCAAGCCTTGAACAATTTGGCTTCGTCGTCGGCAGTGGGGTTTTTCTTGTTGATTTTTGGGTGGAGTTGGTAGGCAATGTCGGAAAACAAGATTTTGAGTTGTTCTACAAACGCCTCCATATCATTTTCAATAAGCGCATCTTCAATTCGTATCAAAGATTCATCCACTGTACTGTCAGGCTGATGGGACTTGAGTTCAATCAGGTTTTGGGTAAAAGATTCTTGCACCTCTTGATTGGGATAAGCCAAAATATAAGTCGGTCGCCCTTTCTTCAAAGTTTTTTTCTTAATGGTCAAATAACCCGTCTGAAAAAGCAAATTTTTGAAATCCAAGTTTCGGAGAGTGAACTTGTCAAATGAGCGAGAACTCCATTTGGCAGAACCTACACTTTCGATGTCTATTTTTTGCTTCTTTATGACCTTTAACAAAAGGGTGGGTGTACCGCTTGCAAACCAAAAATTTAAAAATTCTCCTTTTGCAAAGAAGTTCAATAAAGAGAAAGGAGTGTAAACAAAAGTTTTGCCATCCCATGAATAGCCATTGTACCAACGCTTCAATTCCTTCAACAAGGTTTTTTCCTGCAACCCTAAATCAGCCGCAGTAGCCGATATATAAGGCGCAAAATTACGTTCTAATTCTTCTTGTGTAATGCCACACAAATCTACAGATGAACGGTCTATAGTCAAATCTCGTAGGTTGTTCAATTCCGAAAAAATAGAGGTTTTAGAAAATTTGCTAATTCCCGTGATAAACAAAAAGTGAACATTTGAATCGACTACTCCATCCTTCAATGCGCCATAAAAGTTTCTCAACACATCTCTATTGGCTTCTGCTTTTTTGAAATCTTCAATGAAGTCTATAATCGGTTTGTCGTATTCGTCAATCAAAATTGCTACATTTCGCTCAGCAGAAAGTGCTTTAATTAACTCAGCAAACTTTTCTTTGGAGGTATGTTTTTGTAAACTGATTTGATTCTTCTTAGCCAAATCGTCCAAATAACGAGAAAGAGCCGTTTCCAAATCTTGATTTTTGTAGTCTATCTCGGTCATAGACAAGCGAATTACGTGTCTGGACTCCCAATCTATTTTGTCGTAAATCCACAAACCTTTGAACAGTTCTTTGTTGCCCAAAAAGATTTCTTCCATAGTCGAAACCAATAGGGATTTTCCGAAACGACGAGGGCGAGAAAGAAAATTGGGCTTGCTGCCTGTAATGATTCGGTGAATTTGTTGGGTTTTATCGACATATAGACCATTTTTTTCGATAATGCCTCTAAAGTCGGATTCTCCTATGGGTAATGGTTTTGTTTTCATGGTTTGAAGATAAGGAAAAATGGAGTTTTACTTCTGCCTATAGTCTTTAAAATCCTCCAATGACGCATCAAAATCATCTGCAACATACGTAAATGTACCTTTCCCAAAACCAAACTTTCGTTTCTTTGGTTTATTTGAATTGACTTTTTTGGATTTGGGTAGCGAATTGTCAATTATTACCTGCAATGCTGCCAATAATTCTACATCTTTCATTCAATTTGTGCTATTTTCTGATGCAATAGGGCTTTTAAACTTAAAGTAGTCATAGGATTGTATTTTATTGGAGGAACAAAATAAGAAACAGGAGTGTTTAGCTTTTGAAGATTGTCTCAACATTTAGTTAAAATCGTATCTTTGGTAAAAACATACAACATGACAGAATCAGATATCAAACTCGAAATATTCAGAACTGTAGATGACTTAACAGGTACGGAATTGAATCAGGTTTATCAGTTGTTAATGGAAGTTGTAAACAGTTCGAATACAAAAAACGTAGAGGATGAAGATACAGCCTACCAAGAAATGGCTGAGGATGAAGAAAAGGGTATTCGGCGATTTGACGAAGTGGAAGAATGGGACTTTTTATCTGAAACACCTGAAGATAATGAAGAGGAATACGGCGGTTATTTGAGTACGCTTTCAAAGGAAGAGTACGCTAAATTGGAAGCAGATTATGAAGAAATGGCTCAGGATGAAAGAACAGGAAAAAGGAATTTGGATTGGTAAAAAAATAGTCTCATGGCAAAAAGAAAACCGAAAGTTAGACGTGGAGATATTTGGTGGGTAAATTTCTCTCCTTCAATTGGCAATGAAATCAGAAATGAACGACCTGCTATTGTCCTCAGCAATAATATTGTGAACAGAGTTTTAAGGCGTTACCAAGTTGTTCCAATCAGCCGAACGGTGAAGAAAATTTATCCAAGTGAAGTCAAAATAAATTTGAATGGAAATGACTGCAAGGCAATCATAGACCAATTGACAACTGTCAGCAAGCAGCGACTCGACAATAAAATAGGACAGATATCAAAAGAGGATATGGCAAAAATTGAAGCTGCTATCAAGAAACAGTTGGGTATGGAATGAAGAAGATATTGCTCTACATATAGTCTTTAAAATCTGCTAATGGTGCCTCAAAATCATCTGCAACATCCATAAATGTACCTTTCCCAAAACCAAACTTTCGTTTCTTTGATTTATCTGAATTGACTTGTTTGGATTTAGCTAGCGAACTGTCAATTATCACCTGCAATGCTGCCAATAATTCCACATCTTCCATTTGAGCGATTTTTTGATGCAGTATGGCTTTTAAACTTAAAGTAGTCGTTTTTTTGACCCTTCCAAAAATTAGGTGTTTTTCAAATGCATATACAAGAGAGTAAAGTCCGAGTTACTATTTTTTGCTTACCCAGTATCTTTCAATTAATTCAAGTATCATCTCTTTGTCTAAAAAATAGACAGACCCAATTACACCCTTGCTTATCTTATACATTATTTTCTCTTTTGCATTTTCAGTATATTTCCCACTTATTGCAACAATAAATGTAGATATATATTGTGGATTCTTAGAATTAGTATCATAGTATGGCATTGTAAAAGCGTCATCGATTTGACCTATAATTTCATCAATTGCAGAGTTAACTTTTCTAGAAATATCTCCTGCTTTAACCTGTAGCCCATAGTTTTTTACTTGTCCAAATTTATCTAATTCTTTGAAAGTAAAATCTTTTCCATATTCTTTTCTACCGTGATTATAGTGAATTGAGATGAAGTTCATTTTTCTAAGCAAAGGAAGCACTATTTCTAATGAAAAGAGTTTTTCATTACTATGAAATTCATTTTTCCATCTTAAGTTTCCTAAACTAATTTCAATTCTTCGAAGTAATTTTTCAATCACTAAATTACCCTCTTTTAATAGATGCCCAAGCTTACCTTTAAGCGGTAAACAAACATATATACTTGCGCAAGAATTGAATATTTGTCCTTTATCAATATCATATAACTCTACTGTTATTCGACTATCTATTAAAGTTTCTTTCTTTAGTTCTGAATAAAAAGCCAATGGAGCCCATTTATTCTCATGACTTTCAATTAAATCATCTGTCGAGCAACCATATTCGAATATAATTTCCTTTTTTGTTCTCTCACAAGAGGATAAATAAAAAATATTTTCTATTCTTTCATCTTCATAAAATTCCACTAATAAATCTTTAGGGAAATTTGTTGAGTCTATTTTCGAAAAAAAACTTGACAGTATTCCCTTACCTGATGCTAAAATTTTTTCATTTCTAGTTCTAAATGATTTATGATTTTTTTCAAAATCTAAAGCTTCCTGAATTAAATTTACCGTACTCATTTTAAATAATTTTGA
>JBMYXW010000008.1:0-15463 GCA_049608825.1 Chitinophagales bacterium | reverse complement strand
GGTCGGAAAGGCAGCTTATCAGTGGTTTCGAGAAGTTGTAGTGGCGTATTATAGAGGGTGATTTGGGTTGATCACTGTGTTTATTTTTGAACCACAAAAGTATCAAAAGGACACAAAAGGCTTTCGATACTTTCTTTCGTGTTCTTTGTATTTTTTGTGATTCGGGTATTATGGTACTCGAAAAAAGAAAGCAAGCTCGGATAACAAGAAAAATTTAAAAAAAGTTTCCCAAAAACGATAAAGGTTTCGTCAGAGAGAAATAGAAAATAGAACTGGAATATTGACTTTCCATTTTCAGTTTGACTTTTCCATAAACCTTTCAACCGTCAATAATCGTAAACCTGTAAATGTAATGAAACAATGAAAACGACAACTTACATAAACGAACAAGGGCATCTCACCGAATTGGGACAAATGCTATATGCAGATGCCATGAAGATTGAAAAGGTAGGTAAACTTCCAGAAGAATTACCTGAGCATGTATTGGACTGTGATTACTGCAATGGCAGTGTTCGGTCTCTGTATTCACTGATAGCTGATTTGGACTATCCCATACAGCAGCATCCCGTTTTGGACATTGCCGAAAAATCAGCATTGAGTTTGTCCGATAGTGCCGAAAATTTGGATGATTTATTGCAGCAATTGATGACGGATGCAATAGAAATTCCTGCTTATGAAAAACTAATGACAAGCCAAGCAGCTTACCGAAACGAAGATGCTATTGGCATTCAACTCATCCAACCTACCGAAAACCAACTCTGCAAAGACAGCATAGATTTCCATTTCACCGCTTCCGAAAATCGACTTCTTACGCTCACCATCGAAAACCATGAAAAGAAAGTTTTTCGTCAAAAATTTGAAGCAGGAACAACGCATATCCGAGTAGATTTCCAGCCCAAATTTGATTTTCCGTCTGGTTTGTATTATTGGAAGTTGGTATTGAAGGGAAAGAAGCCGCTTGTAGGGAAAATATACCTCTATTAGTTGTGTTTGGGGGTTTGGGTTGATAATTGTGTTTAGGGCAAACTAAAATGGGTTTATCCTAAACGAAAAAGATGCTTATTGGATGTGGTCATTACAGGCTGTAAGGTCAATATTGCCTTGAAGAAAACCAATAAATTAGATAAAAAAAAGTAAGAAAGAAAATCTGCTAATAAAGGTAGTTTAGACCAAATGACATTTTAACATAATTTTTGAAGTTTCTCTAACTGTTTTTGATTACAAAAAAATACCTCAAACCGCATGAAACAGCATTTTGTTTTTTTCCTTACTATATACTTCCTCGCCCTCTCCTTCCATACCACTTCAACTTCAATAGTTGCCCAAAATATTGCGGACAATGTAGAAGTGACTTGGGGCAACCAACACAAAGAAAAATCGGGCTCCTACATCACCGAAGTCATTGGCATTGACGAGGAGCAAATTTATGTACTTCGCTACCGCAGACCAATGGGCGGTTTGGCAATGCTCCAAAATGCGCCCAGTTATCTGATTGAAGCCTATGACAAAGAAGGAAACTTCAAATCCAATCAAGAACTGCCCAATAAATTCGATAAAATGCGAATGGAATTTGAGTTTGTGATTCACTTCAATAATCGCCTCTTACTCTTCAATTCTAGCTATGACCGCAGCAACAAAAACAACGTGTTGTATATGCAGGAAATTGACAAACGCACTTTGGCTACAAAAGGAAAACCACAACAAGTAGCTTTGGCAAAGTCAAGAAGCCGAGGCAATGCGGGAGATTTTGGGTATGAACTCTCCTTCAATAGAAAAAAATTGGCGATTGTGGATTTTGCAGCTTATCAACGCAAAGAACAGGACGAATTTGGCGCACAAGTATTTGACAAAGACATGAATCTCCTTTGGCAAAAAGACATGAAAGTACCTTACCAAGATCACTTGTTTGACATTGAAGGATTTGAGGTTGATAACCAAGGCAATTTTTACTTATTTGCAATTGTCTATGAAGGTCGTGCAGTCAAAAGACGAGGAGGAAAAGCCAATTACCATTATTCGATTTGGTCTTATACCGACAAGGGCAACAATACGAAAGAATACAAAATGGACTTGGATGATTCTTTCATTACCGACATGACTTTTAGGATTTCTAACAGCGGTGAGATTGTTTGTGCAGGTTTTTATTCACCCAAAAGCTCTTTTAGAATCACGGGTACTTTTTACCAAAAAATCAATCCTCAAACCACAGAAGTAGAACTACAAACAACCAAACCCTTTGACACCCAATTTTTGGCCGAATTTATGTCCGATAAAAAGGCTGAAAAGGGCAGAGGATTGTATCGTTTTGACTTGGACAACATGGTTTTGCGAAATGATGGTGGAGCGATTTTGATGGCAGAACAGTTTTACATTGATGAGCGTACAACAGCTTCAAGAGTGGGTTATACGAGAGATACCCGTGTAGATTATTACTATTACTACAACGATATTATCGTGGTCAATATGGCTCCAACAGGCGAAATCGAATGGGCAACCAAAGTCCCCAAATACCAAGTAACAACCAACGATGGCGGACATTTCTCCTCCTACTCCTATATGCTCAAAGGCAGCAATATTCACTTAATCTACAACGACAATCCCAAAAACCTTTTTCCTAGCAATGTTGGGAAACGTACTCATTCCTTCAATGGCAAAAAATCAGTCGTGACCCTAGCCACTTTATCTGCTGATGGACACCTCAAACGTTCCCTTTTGTTCAGCAATCAAGACGAACGAATTATCACCCGCCCAAAGGCTTGTGAACAGATGTCGATTGACCAAATGGTGATTTGTGGTGAATGGGGGCGCAGAGCGAAAGTAGGGATATTGACTTTTGATTAGGGGATTCGCAAAAAATAATCTACTTATCTCTCGCAAAGTCCACAAAGGACTCGCAAAGAACGCAAAGTGTAAGCTCAAACTTAGCGACCTCTGCATAACCTTTGCCGTTCTTAGCGAGATTCAAGTCTAATGAGTAAAATTAATGAGGTTATTTTTTTCCTTATCTTACAGCCAAATCTGTGGATACATGTTAAAATCGGCGCAAACCCATAAAAAAGTTTTTCTCTTGCTAACAATCTATGTTCTTTTATTAGGACTGGCAAGAGTATTGCTATCAGACGGCATTCAAATAGACGAAGCCGAGCAATCTTATCTATCACAATGGTTCTCTTTGGGCTATGACATTCAGCCACCTTTGTACACTTGGTTGACCATCGGTTTAAATCAAGTATTTGGCAACCACTACTGGGTCTATGTTTTCTTTAGGATGGTTTTGTTGTTGTTCAGTTTTTATGGACTCTACCGCATTTTCAGTCACCTCGGCAAAGACACCAAAATAGGTCTTGCAGCCATTGCATTTTCCCTGCTCCTCTTCCAGTTTTCTACCGAATCTTTGCGCCAAACCCACACCGTTTTGGTGACATTGGCGAGCATCTTGACGATTTTATGCTTGATTCGGATAAAAGAAAATTCAGAATTGAAAGATTATATTTTATTAGGAGTTGCGCTTTCGATGGGCATATTGGCAAAGTACAATTTTTTGATTTTGGTGTCGAGCCTTTGCATTGCAGTAGCTTTGCTTCCTCAGTGGCGAAGCTTTCTTTTTACTTGGAAAACGGGAGTCACCGCCTTGATTGTCATTCTGTTGGTAAGCCCTCACTTTGTTTGGGTTTTGCAGCATTTGAATGGATTGGTGACAGATGTAGGAACAGACTTAGGCACAGATGAAGAATTTGGTTTTCTATCGGGTCGAGTCAAAGGTTTGGGAAAATTGTTTGAGAAAACATTTGGTTTTTTGGTAGGTTTTCTGATTGTATTTGGAGGGTTTCACTTCAAACAATTCAAAACTGCTCGAAAAAACAGCAGTGAATGGATTCAGTTTTTTGAATACTTCTTTTTAGCAGTTATTCTGCAATTTATCTTGTTGGTACTTATCTTCAATGCCACCAATTTTACGGCAAGATGGATGCAGCCTTTTTTCGTTCTCTTTCCTGGTTATTGTTTCTTGAAATTTTATCCCAACGGTATTCCATTGAAGTCTTGGAAGCCCTTCAAATGGCTTGGCTACATTGGAGGCATTGCAATAATCAGCGTGGTAATTGCTCGAACTGCTGTTTTACCTGCCTTATTGCAGAAACCTGTTTGGCTCAACAAACCGCATACACAGTTTTGTGAAGACATGCAGCCTATTTTGCAAGAGCATCAAATCGACCTCATTGTTACCAATCATATTTTGTTGGGAGGGTATTTCAGAATGGTTTACCCTGAAAGAAAGGTCATTGTTTTGGAAGAAAAATATGCACGTATTAGTGATTACCAACTGGATAAAAATACTTTAATAGCTTGGTCATGGGCTTGGGTTGAGGGTAAAGAAGATGGTGTAAAAAAAGGAAAAGCTCCCAAAGATGTGGTAAAAACATTGCAGTCCTTCAATGGCGAAAGAATCGAAGTAGATATGATTACTTACGATTACCATTATTGCCCCACCAAAAAATGTTCTTATGACTACATTATTTTGAAAAATTAAAAAACCTTATCTTAGCCATCCATAACCAATCAAAATCACCTCTAAAACAACACTGCTATGCCAATTAGGATGGAAAAGGACGAGCCAAATGAGCCTCGGAAACCTCAGAACAACCAAGACGACCAACAAAATCAACAGGATAAAAAAAACACACAAGACCCTCGAAATCCTCAAACCAACAAAGACCAACAAAATCAAACAGGAGCAAATCCACTGATGAAGTTGATTCCTTTCTTGATATTATTTTTGTTTAGAAACTCCAAATGGTTTGTACCTATTTTGTTTTTGGTCGCAGCTTGGTATTTCTTTTTTGGAGCAGATGCTTTTGTGATGACTGAAAATGAGAACAATCCTTTCAGTATGGGTTGTTCGATGGAAGAAGAAGTTTTTGACAAAGCAGAGGTGTTCGCACCTTTGGCGGCAGGTTCCTTCAATACCATACCCACTTCAATGTCTCTCCTAAAATATTGTCCCAAGCGAGAAAATCAAGGGCGACAAGGTTCGTGCGTAGGCTGGTCAAGTGCCTATGCTGCAAGGACTATTTTGTACAGTCGTGCAACAGGTAAAAAACCAGATGAGGTCAAATTCAGTCCCTCTTACCTCTACAATCAAATCGCATTGCCAGGCTGTCAAGGTTCGTATATTCAATACGCAATGGAGGCAATGAAAAAAAGAGGCTTGGTTCCACTCAAGGATTTCGGCTATGATCCAACTACTTGTACCGTTGCACCAAGAGCCGAACACCACCAAATTGCACAAAATTACCGAATCAAAGGCTTCAACCGTTTGACTTTGGACGGCAATAATTACAAGGTCGACATGTCCGCAATTAAGCAAAACTTGGCACAAGGTGCGCCTGTGGTAATTGGAATGAAAGTTGGACAGAGCTTTATGCAGGGCATGAGGGGCAGAGAGATTTGGCAACCAAATCGTCAAGATTTTACGGGCGCAGGAATGAGTGGTCATGCGATGTGTGTGATTGGTTATGATGATAAAAAATACGGTGGAGCATTTCAGTTAATGAATAGTTGGGGCAAACAGTGGGGAAGAGATGGAATCGGCTGGGTGCGTTATGCTGATTTTGATAAATTCACATTGGAAGCTTATGGACTTTATCCAGAAGGACTTGCAGAGGAGAAAGAAGTCTTTAGCAGCACTAAATTAGCAGTCGAATTTGGTTTGGTCGACATCGAAAGCGGAGAATTTATTGCACTACGAGAAAAAGGCAATAGAGTATTTCAAAGCCAAAGACCGATTGCGGTAGGCGACAAGTTCAAAATTGCAGTCGCCAACAATATCGAGTGTAATGTGTATGTATTTGGTCAAGAGACCGATGGCAGCAGTTATGTCTTGTTTCCTTATACCCACAAACATTCTGCCTATTGCGGCATTACAGGAACTCGCTTATTTCCAAATGATTACTCGATGAAAGCAGATGAAATTGGCAAAAAAGACTACATGGCAGTTGTCGTAAGCAAAGACCCAATTGACTACCAACAAGTCAATGCCCGTATTTCTCAAAGCCGTCAGTCCACCTATGCTGCAAAACTAAAAGATGCGCTCGGCCCTACCCAAATTAAAGATGTGAACTTTGCGGCAGACCAAACGATTGGCTTTATATGTGAGACAAAAGGCAAAAATACAGTGGGTGTTGTCATAGAGATTGATAAGTAGTCAATAGGAATCAAAGTTTTGTTTATCTTTGCAGACCTGTGTTTATTATTTACACCACCAATACGATAATTAAAGTTTATCACTAATGAAAGATGCGGTTATAGCCAAATTAGAGGCACTGTTACAAGAAGATAATGTTGCTAAAATCCGTAATGAGGTTCGTGAACTTCGAGACGAATTCAATGAATTGAAGCAGAAAATGCGTCAAGAGGCGTTTGATCTATTCAAAGCAGAGGATAAAGAGCGACGAGAGAAAGCGAAAGCGGAAGAGAAAGAAGTGGAGAATGTGCGGTTTGAAATGCCTGAGGATCCATTGGACGATCAGTTCTATGCTTTATATACGACTTTCAAGGAGCGCATGACGGCTTATAAAGCTCAAAAAGAGCTGGAAAAAGCTGAAAAAATTAAAAAGAAGAAGGCTGTTGTTGAAGAACTAAAAGCCTTTGCTGGAAATGTAGGTGATAATATTGGAGCTGCTTTTGACAAATTCAATGGACTTCAAAACCAGTGGAACGAAGTTGAAGATTACGACCTAAGAAAAAACGACAAATATAAAGATGTCAAGATGGAATACAGTCATCAGTGTGATTTGTTTTTCCACAACATCAATTTGATGAAGGAAATGCGTGATGTAGATTTGCAGCGCAATTTGGTGGCAAAAAATGAAATCATCGAAAAACTGAAGGCTATTGTTCCAATGGAAAATATCCGTGCAATGGAAGGCGAATTAAAAAAACTGCAAAAAGCCTTCAACGAGATTGGTCAAGTTCCTTATGATGTAAAAGACAAGGTTTACCAAGAATTTAGAGAGATTGGAGATGCGGTCTATGCCAGAGTTCAAGAGTTTTATGATGCTCGAAGAGGTGATCAACGCGAGAATTTGAAGCAAAAAATTGCGCTTTGTGAAGAAGTACATCAAATTGCTCAAGAATCATCAAATCTCACGAAACCTTTTGAGTGGCAAGAAATCACCAAAAACGTTTTGGAGCTTCAAAAGAAGTGGAAAACGATTGGTTATTCAGAAGAAAACGAGAAGGTATGGGATATTTTTCGCAATGCTTGTGATGCTTTCTTTTCCAGAAAGAAAGATTTTTTCAGTGAATTGGATCAAGGTCGAGAAAAGAACAAAGTAGCAAAATTGGCTTTGATTGAAAAAGCAGAAGCGGAAAAACACGGCACTGATTGGAGAACAACAACAGATTTCTTCATCAAACTTCAAAAGGAATGGAAAGCGGTTGGTTCTGCGCCTCGAAGTGAGGAAAATAAATTGTGGGAACGTTTTAGGGCAGCTTGTGATGTTTTCTTTGATGCCAAAAAAGCACACTTTGCAACGGCTGAAGAACAAGAAGTAGAAAACTTGGCAACGAAAAAAGCTTTGATTGAGCGAATTGCAGCCTATGAATTGACTGATAATGTTGAGAAAAACTTTGAGGCATTGAAGGCATTTTCAAAAGAATTTAGTGAAATTGGCTATGTGCCAATCAAGGACAAAGACACCATCTACAAAGAGTACAAAGCAGCTTTGGATACTAAGTATGGTGAATTGAAAATAGACCGAAATGAGAAGAACAAACTTCGATTGGAGGGTGAAATAGAAGCATTGATGGAAGGACAAGATGCCGACCGCAAGATTGACAATGAACGTCGCAAAATCCGCAATCGCTTGGATCAATTGCAAACGGAAATTGCTCAGTATGAAAATAACTTGGGCTTTTTCAAATCAAGTGCTAAAAAGAACAAGCCAAATCCATTTTTGAAACAAGTAGAAAATAAATTGAAGGTGCTTCGTGCGGAAATGAATGAAGAAAAAACAAGATTGAGAATGTTGCCGAAGCCTGAGAGGGCGGAATAGGAAACTTCAAATTTAAGGTGCAAACTCAAATTCAATTTTGAAGGACGCTGTAAATTTTTGATGGATTATTGTATTTTAGACAATAATTTATTGAGAGTTTACAGCGTTTTTTTATTTGCCTCACTTGAAAAATAGCCTATCATGGATAAGCACAAATATGACCCAAATAAGCATCATCGTCGCTCTATTCGCCTAAAGGATTATGATTATTCGCAAGAAGGACTGTATTTCATTACGATTTGTGTGAAGAATTGGAATCATTTGTTTGGATATATTGAGGATGGTGTGATGTTTCTGAATGATGCAGGAAAATTGGTGGAGCGAGAATGGTTAAAAATTCCCAATCGTTTTCAGAATACCCGATTACACGAATATGTGGTGATGCCGAATCATTTTCATTCGATTTTGGAAATTGTGGATGTGGACAATGTAGGGGCATCCCTTGTGGATGCCCAAAAAACGGATATTGAAAAATCGAAAACAGGGGGAATTGTTCAAGATTCAGACCAATTACAAAATAACGGTTTGAATATTGAAAATATAGGGCAACCACAAGGGATTGCCCCTACGATTGAACCAACAACGAAAAAAACGATTGGTGATATGATTGGGGCTTTTCAATCTATTGTGACGGTGGAATATATTCGTGGGGTGAAAAATTGTGGTTGGCAGCGATTTGACAAGAAATTGTGGCAGCGAAATTATTGGGAACACATCATCAGAAATGAAAAAGCATACCAAAATATTTCAAATTACATCATCAACAACCCCCAAAAATGGGAGAATGACAGGTTTAACACGTAGGGGCAATCCCTTGTGGTTGCCCAATATCCAGTGCGGCAAAAATCCAGTGCGGCAAAATTTCCAAATCACCTCTTGTGGTTGCCCTATTCGTATGTCAAAACCATTATTTTTTTTGGGGTTGTGAATACAAACGAATAATTTCCCCTGTTTTTAATTCGTCAACATCCATATTGAGGGCAACCACAAGGGATTGCCCCTACACGATTTCGTCCGTTCCATTAATGACAGGCGCAATATCCGAACCGTTGTTATTGTCATCATCACCATCCTTATCCACCAAAAATTCGTTTTCATTCAATCTATCTGGGTGAAATGGCGATGCCTCTTGATGCAATGCAATGGCGTTGTGTGAAAAACGAATTGAAAAATACAATACAATAAATGCCATGACTCCCAAAGCTTCAATGCGTTCTTGCATTAAGAAAAAATCGTAAGCTCCATGCGCCATCACTGCCCAAAAAAGCCCCTTGGCAAGTAATTTATTTTTGTTTTTGATGTCAAACCTTGCCATCCCAACATAATACCCCATAATAACTCCAAAAGCAGCATGAGCAGGAACGGCAGTGAACATCCTCAAAATACCAACAGCCAAGCCACCTTGTACTACATAAACCACATTTTCAAAAGCGGCAAATCCCATTCCGACCATCACAGCATACACAATACCATCAAATGGTTCGTTAAAATCGGGCTTGCGGAAGAGGTAACCTCTCAAAAAAATGAATTTTGCCAATTCTTCAGACAGAGCCACAATGATAAAAGCATAAATTGCAGTGGTAAAAACATCAATAGAAGTGCCATATCCCAAAGATTCTCCTATTGCACCTCCTAAAAGTGCAGGGATAATACTGACAATTCCCAACAAAAAAGCAGTAATCAATAATCCCGTAGGTTCACGTTCATATTCGTCTTTGGTATAGATAAACCAAATAATTGCTACGGCAGGAGCAAGTGCGAGAGCCAACAATCCTAGAGTCATAAGCAATTCGTATAATTGAAAGTCGGTGATAGAAAAGGGTGTGAGGTGGTAAATCATAGTTTGGTAGCTGCTACTCAATAGTTTCAACGCTCAAACCCATTGAAGGAGTTCCATAAAAAACAACAAATATAAATAAAAAAAGCACCTTTGGTTGTTTTGGGCAACAACCAAAGGTGCTTTTAAATCAAAAAGATTTAGGTATATGGATTTAATGTGTATGCTCTACTGGGTTTACAAATCTTCTGCTGGTACGATAAGTGTATCATTGAGGATTGACTTGTCGTTGTCAAGTGTGTCGATTGTTTTGGTAAAAATCAACTCACCCTTTTCATTTCTAACCGATAAGGTATAGAAACGTTCCGAAGCCAATTTGAAGTAGAAATTACCATCGCCAACAGTAGAACATTCCACTGAAGAGTTGGTGTGACTATCTTTTAGCTCAACTTTTGCACCTTCTACGGGGTATTCATTGAGGTCATCAACGACTACACCAATAAGGACAAGATTGTACTCGCTGGGATTATTGGCATGAATACTTGTGATAGTAAACAAAACCAATAATGCTGTAAAGAGGGTGGATTTCAAGATTGATAATAAATTCATGGCACTAAAATTTTAAAAGCTACTGAAAAAAAATGTTAATAAAACGAATGGGCTTTTAAAATAAGATGGGCTAAGTAAAAGTAAGCAGATGAGACTTGAGCTTGTGTCAAATGTTGGCTGCTTTTTTAAAGTGGATAAGCTTATGTATTTTGTCATTATATTGTCAAAAAGTGTGCCAACGTAGTTATAACGGAAAGGTTACGTTTTTAGTTCACTTTTTTTTAAAAAAATAACTTTTTCTTATGATAGGTGTTCTCAATAAAGAACCTTATCCGCTTTTACTTCACAATAGTTTTGAACAATTGGGTTAAAACTAAGGACTTAGATACATCACTAACATCTCCAAAAAAGGGAGATGTCATTCTATTCGTTCTAATGCTTAAAAATTGGGTCAGAAAAGAAATAGCTTAAAATGGAGTTTCTTAGAAATTAAGGTGTAGGTATGGGTTATAAGAGAAGCTTCTGTATGCGCTATAATATTCAAAAAATATACCAACATGCTTCGAAGATATAAACTTAGACTCAAACTAGCGCAACTAAAGGAACCAAAAGGGATATTATGAGAATGAAAGGGAATAGTAAAAGGTTGGTTATTTTTTAACAAAAAACTACTCTTTGATGCTCTCTACACCAGAAGTAGTTACAATTAAATTTTTGCCTGATTTCGTAATATTCAAAAATTCACTATTAATTGGTTGTCGGTAGGTGTGTAAACTTCCTTGGTAATCAGTAAAGTCAATTTTCCACTTTGTATCATAACCAATATCAAATCTTTGATAATCATTCCAGTCCAAATCTACGGAAGCAGACTTTTGAGTAGTATTGGAAGTGTGTTTCTCTACTTCATATTCGATATGGAAGTTGAGCTTGCCACTGATTCCCACAGGGTTGTAAACGGTTTCAACCGTAAAACAGATTCCTTTACTGGTTTTGTGTTTATAATAAGACCAATCTCTATCTTGCTTTCCGTCTGACCATTCGACAACCAACTTGGCAGATTCATACGAGATTCTTTCTTTTTCCTTTTGAGGAATATAGTAGTTTTCGGTGATGAACTTATTAGTAGAGTGTTGCACAAAAGTTCTTGTCTGAAGAACCTCCTTTTTTTTGGTATCCGAAGTTTGTTGATACGACAGATAAATACTACCTGGGCTACTTGGTAACAATTTGAAGGGAAGTGTGTAACGTACCTTGCGAGGAAGTAGGCTGTCCTCTGATTTTTGAGGCACTCCCAAATCAAGATTCAAATAAATAAGCCCCATTTTGTTTTTATACATTGCGAAGTACTCCAAAGGAAGCTGAAAACGAATCAAATCTGTTTTCTTTTCGAGGGGCATAATCGTAACCATGCTATTTCGGTGAGAAGTAAAACCTGAGGTAGAAGTGATAGGTGTAGAGATTGACAAGACAATGGAAGCATGAAAATCCTCTTTTTGAACATTTAAAAAATGTCCCTTCAAACTCATATCTACACTACTTCCAACCAATAATAGCTTTTTGGGAGATAGGTGATTGATAGAAGGCAATTCTTTATTCACTTCTGTATAAAAAGGCAATTCTGATATTTGTCGCTTCAAATCAGATGATTTGAAATAAGTACGAGCCGTAAATTGGTTTACAATATCATTCAAGGAAACCAAAACAGATAGGACATCTACTGGAGTTTCCCCAATCTCCTCGTCTAAATAAGTCATCAAATTAACCTTTGCATTCCCCAAAGCCAAAGTAAGGGGTCTAATGAGTTCGATTTGTTCAAGTCTCAATTCGTCCTTTACCACCTTTGAAGTGAGTTGGTCAATAAACGCCTCCACAGGTATATTGGAAGGAATTTGAGCTACAATATTTACAGAACAAAGACAAAAAAACAAGTTGATGTATAGTAAAGGTATTCGCATTCAGGAATCATTTGTATATTTATGTAAATATAGTTCTTGCTTTTCATTTTTTCAAACACTTCTGTATCAAAACATTTAACGATGCTCAATTCTGACACACTTCAATTTTTGAGAGACCTCAAAGAAAACAACAATAGAGAGTGGTTTCACGACCACAAGAAGACCTACAATGCTGCAAAAGAAAATGTTATTGATTTTGTTCAAACGATTATCACTGAAATTCAAAAATTTGACAAAAGCATCGTCAATTTGACTCCCAAACAATGCCTTTTTAGAATCAATCGTGACATTCGGTTCTCCAAAGACAAATCTCCCTACAAAACCAACTTTGGGGCAGGCATCTCCGCAGGTGGTCGAAAAAGCATGTCGGCAGGTTATTACCTCCACATTGAACCCGACAATCATTTTGCAGGTGGCGGTATGTGGCATCCCTCTTCTCCCAATCTAAAAAAAATCCGACAAGAAATAGACTACAATACCGAAGATTTTGAAAAAATAGTCGCCAATCCAAAATTTGTAGCGTTTTTTGGAGAGCTGCAAGGTGACCAATTAAAGACCGCTCCAAAGGGATACCCCAAAGACCATCCCGCTATCCAATACCTGCGTTACAAAGATTTTGTAGCCGTCCGAAAATTGAAGGACACACAAGCCACTTCTTCTGACTTTGCAGCAATAGTAGCAGAAACGATGCAAACTATGAAGCCATTGAAGGATTTTTTGAACGAAGCTATTGGGTGAAGGGTTTTGGTGTATAAAGTTTATTTTTGGAATGGGTTGAGTATTTTTAGTACCATGGAACGGAAGTTTATTAACATTATGCTATGCCTCAAATTTCCGATTTACATCCCCCTAAACCCCCCTTCAAAGGGGGACTTTCCTCACTATCAGTATATTCCCCCTTTGAAGGGGGCGAGGGGGATGTTGAGTCAGTTTTGAAGCAGTATCAAATTATTTATGTTCCATGGTATTTAGTTCATTTCTGTATCAACGGTTTTATGTTGACACTTCTTATAAGTGCTTAATAATGAGCGTGAAAAATAAAAATAGATTGGTAAAAAATAATCAATCGCTTCAAAACGATGTCAAATTCTCCGTTTTCTGTCCTTTGGATTGTGGGGGCAATGGTTGAGATTTGGAAGGTATCAGATAATTGTCTGTAAACCGCCTCAAAATCAAATTAATTATTTTCCAAATAGTGATGTAACTGGAGTAGAAATAGATTTTTGCTCATCAATGCCAGATTTTTTTCATCCTTTTGTGGGCTCTGAAATTAATTCTAACCCTAATGACCCTATTACTTACATTCACCCTGCCCCATACTCGCAAGTTGGTTTTTATTTTCACGGTGATCAAAAAGTATTACCTGTGGGCTATGAACTTGATCATAATACAGGAAAGTTAATTCCTTTAACAGGAATCAAACACACCTATATTATTCAATAGTCCGTGCAAAACTTGTTATTAATAGGCGATTTTTATGTGTTCATTTGTCCAGTATTGATGATTTTTTGGACAATATTGTGACTTAAATTAAGCAAACATGGATTTTGGTCAAAAATTCCCTTAAACTCATGCTGAATGCTAAGTTTCTGGAAAAGAGTTTTAACGAGTTTAGTGTTATAAGCCTTTCTCACAAAAGAGTTTAGAGATTTTCTTGAGTTGGGTTTTATGCAATGGTATTGATACAGATTCAAGGCAGCAAAACTCATGTTAAAATGGAAATCTAAGGCATCTTCTCCCCGAGCTTGACAGTGAGTAAGCCCTGTAAATTGTTTTGCATCCCGAAAAATGAATTCAATTTGAAACCTCAATTGATAATAGGACACAATCTTTCGAGCATCCTGTGAAACATCTGTTGAAAAGAGCAATACATAAATTCTCATCTCTTATTAAGCAGTTTGAGAGAGCGAAATTTAGACAAACACTTTTTGAAAACTTGGAAATTGGCAAAAAAGAAACAACAAAAATTGCCTTTAAAAAAAATCAATGATTACTACAATCAATATCTACTGACTTTGGATAAATTTTACCACGATGTAGGATATCAAAAACAATGGCCCAAAATAGATTTCCGTCAAATTGTCCATGATTTAGATTTGTTCCATTTAATAGGACAGTTGAAATACTACAATGCTTTGGCCAATTTTCAGCAAATTCTTCCCCAGATTAAACAACAAAAAATTCCTATTGAAGCAATTAGTGAAAACATCAAAGCCCAAAAATGGCAAGACATTCCACTTGTTCAGTTACATCACAACACTTTGTTATTAACGCTTTTTCCAGAAGATTCGAGTTATTTTTTTCGTTTAAAGACATTTTTACAAAGCTCAAATACTCATCAAATCTCCTCCAATGATTTGAAAGATGCTTATACTCTTGCATCCAATTATTGCACACAGAAGATAGTCCGTGGACAAGAGGGTTATCGAAAGGAAATGTTTGAACTCTACCAAATCATGATTCACCAAGATTTGTGGTATCAAGGAGAAGGTTATCTATCTCATCGAAAACTCAAAAATGTTATCAGCTTAGGGGCGAGGTTTCAGGAATTTGATTGGTGCAATTTTTTTTTGAAACAACATCTACAATATGTTAATCCCGATTTTCAAGAAATGGCCTATGCTTTCAATTTGGGCGCAATTTATTATTATCAAAAAAACTATACAAAGGCAATGCCTTATTTACTTCAAGTCAATAATTTAGATGCTTTTTATGCCATAGATGCACGTACTTTACTCTTAAAAATATATTATGAATTGGAGCAAACTCCTGAACTTTTAGATTTAGAAAGGTCTTTCAAAAGTTTTGTGAAAGGTCAAAACCAACTCTCCTATAATCGAAAAAAAGCCTATTTACATTTTGCGAAATTTTTGGTTACGCTTTACCGCATCCAACACAAACAGCTGAAAAGTCGCAAACCATTGGAGGTTTTGAAAAAAGAGATTGAAACAACAAGTCCGATTAGTGATAAATATTGGTTGGAGCGTAAAATGAAGCTAATTTTTTAAGAGGAAGTACTCATTGGTGATAAGCATTTTTTTTTGACAAAACTTCTTATTTCTGACCAATCACAAATTTCAATTCATGCCGATTGTAAATCTGCAATCGCTTTTGTCCATACGAAACCA